>WQSA01000110.1 GCA_009788135.1 Candidatus Fibrimonadales bacterium | reverse complement strand
TGGTTTCACATTGAGACTAAAGAATCTGTGATTAGGAGAAAGTTGCCGTTTAGCGAAGGCGATACGGTTCCATATTCCAAAATACAGGATACGGAAAAAAATCTGCGCTCTTTGCGCTACATAAGCGATGCGAATATAGAAGCGAGAAAAGACTCGCTAGGAAATACGGACTTGTATATTGAAACCAGCGACAACTGGACTTTTGCTCCAGAATTTTCGCTTGGAAAAGCCAACGAGAAATTGCTTTGGGGAGTTGGTTTATTGGAGAGCAATCTGCTTGGCTTGGGGCATTCCGTAGGTTTTTTTTATAAGCGCACAGAAGAGAGAGACTTGAAATACCTTCTTTACAAAACCGACGATTTTATTTTTCCGCACAACAAGTTCGATTTTTTGCTGAGCGAAAATACAGACGGATTTTCCCGAAGCGTAGGGCTGAGCTATCCTTTTATAAGCCGCGCGAAAAACCAGTGGTCATATAATATAGATTTTCTTTGGGAAGAAAGGGATGAAAAATTTTATGAAAGCAAAAATTCTGCGCCAATTTGGATAAGAGAAGGTTTATGGGAAGACTCTTTGTCTGTGTGGCTGCAACGTTCTTTTGGCGGTTCATCATTTAAAACATATATTGGATTGGGGTACGATTATCATTGGATTGGGGAATATCCTATTTCAAACGGATGCTCAAGAAGCTGGCGATATGCAGATTCTCGTCTCGGTTTTTCTTTGGCTATGTCTCGCATTCATTTGGAGAAGAAATATAATTTGCACAGGGTGAAATGGGCAGAAAATGTTGAACGCGGATATTTTATTAAAACAATTGTTTCAAAAAATTTTGAGGAACTGGATGCACATAATAACGATTGGCATTTCAGGCACAATATAAGCTTGTCGCTTGGCATAGGCGAGCATAATTTTTCAGCGAATGGACGAAGTTCTTTTTATTACAACGGCGATACTGTTAGAGATATAAATAGCGAGTTGTTGGGAGAATATATTTTTAAGCCAAGTTTGAGATGGTCTTCGGTTTTGAGTTCGCATATTCAATCCTGGCAAAAAACAGACGGAAGATATTCTGCTTTCAATAAGCAATTATATTTGGATGGTTACAATATTTTCCCTGGATTTCCTTCTCATTACCTTGTAGGGGAAAATACATTTGCATTTAAAGCGGAGCAAAGATTTTTCCCTGGTTTTGAATTCTTGACTCAGATTCCATCGTTCACNGTATTTTTAACTGCAGGCCAAGCGACAGACGAGTTGCGCAATTTTGAGCCGCGCGATTTGATTTACATGGCAGGAATTGGATTGAGNGGTTCTTCGTCAAAATCGGTGCAGGGCATAGTTAGCCATGTGAATTTATCCTGGCCGCTGAATGGCGATTTGAAGGATGGGTTTGCACCGAGNTTNTCTTTTATTGGGAAGATGGAGTTATAACACCCTCCCAAACCGCCTTTGCCTGGAATTGTAAAACTCAATCGCTTTTGCAAAATCTTCTTTCGTGAAATTTGGCCACAGCACATCGCTTATGAAAAATTCGCTGTATGCCGCTTGCCATAGCAGATAATTTGAGAGCCTGTATTCGCCGCCCGTGCGTATAATTAAATCCGGATCAGGTGCGCCTTCCAAATATAAATATTTTGAAAATTCATCTTCGGTCAAAGTTTCGGGATTCAGTTTTCCTTCTTTTGCCGCTTCTGCAATCTTGCGCGCAGCATCGACAATTTCCGCTCTTCCGCCATAAGAAATTGCCAAGTTCAGCTGCATGCCGGTATTCTGCGAAGTTTGCTCCACTCCTTCCAAAATCTTTTTGCGAGGCGTTTCCGGGAGCTTGCTCACATCGCCTATCACTCGCATCTTAACATTGTTTTTCATTAAATTCGGAACTTCTTGCGCAACCATCTCAACAAGCAAATTCATAAGATAATCAACTTCCTTTGAAGGCCGCTGCCAATTTTCCGAGCTAAAAACAAAAAGAGTCAAATGCTCCAAGCCAATCTCCACACCCGCCTCAACAACTGCAACTGTAGCTCTGGTCCCTTGCCTATGCCCCAAAAAACGTTCCAAGCCTTTGGACTTAGCCCAGCGCCCATTTCCGTCCATAATAACGGCTATATGTTTAAGCGGTTTTTGCATCGTACAGAGGCCGCTTCCGGCAAAGCTCCAAAATTCCTTCCCTTATGCTCTTGAGCTTCGTCTCGTCGCTGTGATTTTCAATGGCTTGCGTAATGGCATCCGCTACTTTGCAGGTATCTTCCACATCAAAGCCTCTGGTTGTAATTGCGGGCGTTCCCAAGCGAATTCCGGAAGGATCCATCGGCTTGCGAGGATCAAACGGAATTGTGGAACGACTTGTGGAAATGCCAACCAAATCCAAAACGCGTTCAGCCTCTTTGCCGGAAATACCTTTGCTCGTAACATCTACAACCATAAGATGATTGTCCGTGCCATCTGAAATTATTTTGAAACCGGCTTTCATAAGATGCGCTGCCATAGCCTGCGCATTTTCTATAACGTGCTTTGCATATGTCTGGAATTCAGGTTGCAAAGCCTCGCCAAAAGCGACCGCTTTCGCCGCAGTTGCATGGTCATGCGGACCGCCCTGCATTCCCGGAAACACCGCTTTGTCTATCGCTTTTGCAAAATTCTCCTTGCACATTATTATAGCGCCGCGCGGGCCGCGCAAAGTCTTATGCGTAGTTGTGCTCACAATGTCAAAATAAGGAACAGGGCTCTCTATCGCTTTGCCGGCAATCAAACCTGCAATGTGAGCAATGTCCGCAAAAGTTATCGCTCCAACTTCGTCGGCTATTTCCTTGAACTTTTTCCAATCAAGATTTCTGCTGTATGCCGAGAATCCCGCCAAAATCATTTTCGGCTTTTCACTGAGCGCAACTTCACGAACTTTTTCCATATCTATTCTGCCGGTTTCTTTTTCCACCTGATACTGCGTGAAATTGTAAAGCATTCCGGAAAAGTTCACAGGATGACCATGCGAAAGATGACCTCCGTGGTCAAGCTGCAAGCCCAAAACTTTATCACCCGGTTTGATTGTCGCAAAATAAACCGCAGCATTTGCAGGGCTTCCTGAAAGCGGCTGAACATTTACGTGCTCGCAGCCAAAAATCTTTTTGCATCTTTCTATTGCCAAAGCTTCAACTTCGTCTATAACTTCGTTGCCGCCATAATAGCGTTTGCCAACATAGCCCTCGCTGTACTTATTTGTTAGCGGGCTGCCAAGAGCTTCCATCACCGCTTTTGAAGCGTAATTCTCCGAAGCGATGAGTTCAATTCCATCTTCCTGGCGTTTTGCCTCTTTGTTTATAAGCTCCAGGACTGCAAGGTCGGTCTGAGAAAGTGTTTTCATACGAAAAATTTAGAAATTTCTATATTTAAGCTATGGAAATATCACAAAAAATCGGCGAAGCGACAACTGTTGCTAACAAAAAAACACGAATGGAAAGGGCGCACGGAACCCAAATGTTCGAGAAAGCTGCTGCGAGTGCTAACTCCAAGTCGGTTGACAGAGTTCTTAAGGCGAAACAAGAAGAACTCACCTTCGACAACAAAAATGGCGCAAGCAAAATTGTGGATCAGTCAGCTAACAGAATGGGCACCGACATTACGCTCTAAGCGTTGCGCCTAGAAACCCAAGCCTCGAGTGTAGGCTATCCGCAGCATTTCTTAAATTTCTTTCCCGAACCGCAAGGGCACGGATCGTTGCGGCCCACAGCTTGCTCCTTGCGCACAGTCTCTGGCTTCACCATGCGACCTTCAGTCAAAAACCATAGGCCATTTTTTCGCACAAAGTCGGCAACCTCGTGATGCTCCCTGGCCACGCCGCCTTGCTTGTATTTTGCAACAAACTCAACCTCGCCGGTATTCTTTTCCTCGTCTGCCTTTGACCCCACAATGGTCAAGCCGAGCCATTCGGCGTTGCTCCATTGACGCGCGCCTTTTTCGTCAAAGTCTTTTCTCTGAGACGGTTCAAGGCTGTCTCTAAGCCAAAAAACTTCTCCCTTTACGTAAGCAGCATAACGCGAACGCATAAGAGCCTCAGGGCTTGCAGCCTGGGTCGTTTTTTTGATTACGGGTTCACAGCATTCGCTGTAATTTTTCCCTGAATTGCATGGACAAATCTCACTCATACTACTTTCCTCAAAAGCCAAATTTCTTCTTTGCCGGTTCTGTCTTTAGCGCTTTTTTTAGGCACTATTCTCTGCTTAATCTCAAATATGTCCTTAAGTCTAGCTTCAAGCTCCTTGCCAGATATGCTGTAGGGCGGGCATTCGCCATATTTTTCACTGCTAAGCGGGCAAAAGAATCCTATCAAAAAACCATCGTCCTTCAACATTCTAAGCCACATTTCCACATACTCATCGCGCCTGCCTGGATGAACTGAATTAAAAGCGAAATAATCATAAATTATGTCAAACTGTTTTAAATTGCGCGAATTCAGCAAAAATATATCCTTATTCAACGCTTTCAAATTGCTATTGCTCGCAGATAGCCTTTCCAAAGCGTCAAACGCAGATGAGCAAAAATCAACGGCAACAACATTATGCCCACGCTCTGCCCACGCTCCAGCATCCCAGCCTTTGCCAGCAGCAGGAACAAAAACCTCTCCTGTTTCCGGGCAAGACGGATGCTTGAAAAAATCTAGCAGAGCCGGGGTTGCTTCGCCCAAATCCCAAATGTCTTTTCCTCCTTCGTATAGCATTTCCCAATATTGCGGGACATTTGGTGTTAACGCCATTTTTATCATATTGCCACCTTGCAAGGATTGCTTGCCAACTGACCGCAGGCTGCAAAAATATCGCGGCCTCTCGGATTTCTTATGTTTATCTGTACTGATTTTGCTCTAACAATTTCCAAAAACTCATTTACCTCTTGCTCAGAAGGAGCTTGCAATTCGGGATTTTCGTTGCTGTTCAAAACAATGGCATTTACTTTGCACCGCCTGGGTTTTACAATTCGTATCAAATCTTCTGCCGCTGTTTTTGTGCATGTTTTGTCCTTAATCAAAATATATTCCAGCGTAACCCACTCTCCGCTACGCTCCAAATAATTGTCTATGGCTTTTATAAGCTCAGTTAAATTCCATCTTTTGTTCACAGGCATAAGGCCTTCTCTCGTTTTATCGTCTGCCGCAACAAGACTCACGGCCAACTGGCATGGAGTATTTCTTTCCAAAAGCTCAGCAATCCCAGGCGCAACACCGCTTGTACTGATTGTCAAGCGTCCCTTGCCCATAGAGAATGTCTTTTGGTCGTGCAGGCAAACACAAGCTCTGTGCACAGCGTCCAAATTAACCAATGGTTCGCCCATTCCCATGAAAATTACATTTGTAACTTTATAATTGCGCCAAACATTTATTATCTGTTCCAGAATCTCTCCGGTTTCGAGCGAACGGTTGAGCCCCATGCTCCCGGTGCGGCAAAAAGCGCAGCCCATAGCGCAGCCCGACTGCGTTGAAACGCAAACAGAAGCCCTTGTTTCAGTTGGGATCATAACAGTTTCAACTGGAAAGTCATCTGCCGTTTTATAAAGCCATTTTACCGTTCCATCTGCGGATTCCATTTTCAATTCTTCTCTAAGCGATTTTATGTGGAAATTGCTTTCCAGCAGTTTGCATAGTTCTGCCGGTACATTCAATCCCTCGTAAGTTTGCATCAAAAGCTTGAAAAGCCATACGTAAACTTGATCCGCCCGATAAGGTTTGTGCCCGTTATCGGAAAGAAATTGGCGAAGCTCGTCTCGTGAAAGGGATTTTATGTCTTTAAAGTACATTGTTTGCGAATATAGAAAAAACTTTTTAACGTATAACTATCCTCAGAGTTTTGCCAGAAACTCTAACTAAATATATTCCATTTGCTTGGACTGGAATTACTTGGTTGGTGGTCAAATATATGCGCTTGCCTTGCAAGCTATAAACTTCAATTTTGGTCCCTTTAAGCAAATTTTCAAGTATAATAGCATTGCCCTTTGCGTATGCGCGAATATTTCCAATTTGCGGCAAACGAGCAATAGATGTTGCTTCAGAAGAGCTGCTGGGCTCAGCAACGCTTGAACTGCTAGGCTTAGAGCTCGAACTGCTGAGTTCAGCGCTTGAACTGCTGGGCATAATCAAATTGCCGCCTATTTTAAAAGTCATTTCGTTGCTCACGGCGCTTATTTCCGAAATATCTATGTCAGACAAAGTTTTGTCATGATATTCGGCAAACGGAGTGGTATAATTGTTAAAAACTGTTCTGTTGGGCGCTTGAAAAAGCGCATCTTTTGTCGGGGTTCCTGTTCCTTTATTGGCCTGCACAACCGCAACCAAAGGAAAACCGCTTTTAGCCTTGTCTGTATTGTTGCCTTTTTTATGGACATGCCATATAGCAAGCCCATCGCCCAATATGCTGGAGTTGCGGCCCGTTCGCCGGCGCGTTTCTATGTAATAGCTCTCGTTGGCATCGCGCGTGTATTTGTAAGCCGTATGGCTGTTTGCAACATGGGCAAGCGTTGCATTCGTATTGGTAACATCGGTTACGTCTATCCAACCAGCCAAATCTCTGAAATAAGGGTTTGGTATTTGAGGGTTGGAGTTGCTGGATGTGCCCATAACGCAATATTGCCCCACAAAATTTGTGCCATTGTCATAAGGATACAAATCGGCCCATTTCATTATCATATGGCCATTTTCATGCACGGTAGTGCCTATTCCAGGCGGGCTGCTGCTTTTGCCCAAGCTTGACAACTGATACCTGCTGAAATATATTTTCACGCCATTCACTTCAATATAGAGCGAACCGGAATATGTCCCCTGATGCGGCCAAAGGCCTTTGGCCCATCCTCGAACTGGCGAGCCTGCATAAAACACGTTGAGCGCCACCGCAACTTCGCGGCGATTAAAACTGCTGCTGGTGGTTTCCGTGCTAACTGCGCTTATGTCAAAACCATTTTCTTTGAGCTTTGTAAGCGCTGTTGTGAGAAGCTCCGGCACGCGTTTGTACTCTGAATCGTCATCATAATAGTCTTTATTTTTATCCACAGTCACAAAGGGAGCAACTATATTGGTGTATTCCAAAAGCCCGTTTGAAACATCTCTGAAATAATCGCTAACGGAACCTGCAGCATTCTTGCCCTGATAGCCCCCCGGACTGTTTAAAAATTCTTCCATGGTTTCTTTGGTTATCTTTGCGCTTGAATCAGGGAAATTTATAAGAAGGGTTAGCCCCACAATCCTTTTAGCCTCGGCAGCGGCAGGGCTTATACCCTCAGGTGGAGCATTAGAAACCATAGGCGAGTCAAAATCGCTAGCCTCAAGCGGCGCAAAATCGTTGTGCCCCAAAGCTTCTCTAACTCTGCGATGCTTCTCATGGAATGATTTTTTGCTTATGCGCTTTTTTCTCTGCGCATCTGGGGCCTTGCTCTTTTTTCCAGTATAGCGAACTTCTGTTGGCACATACTCGGAACCATCTGCGGAAAGCTCGGCATAGCAAATCCAGCCTTCTTTGTCGCGGACAAGCGTAAACCCATCGTGGCTTTCCACATCCTGATAAAATTCATCGCCAAAAATAAGAACTGGAACAACCGAACCGTCTGGTTGGGCTAGCTCAAATTCTTCCCCATTATGCGGAGCAGCGAACAAATTAAAGAAGGCTGCGAACAGGATGGCAATAAAAAGCCTCATATATATAATATATATAAAATATTAAAAAAAAGTCACAAAAAAAAGACGAAAACCTCGGCGGCGACCTACTCTCCCGCATCATGACGATGAGGTACCATTGGCGACGGACGGCTTAACTTCCGTGTTCGGGATGGGAACGGGTG
>WQSA01000109.1 GCA_009788135.1 Candidatus Fibrimonadales bacterium | reverse complement strand
AATGACAGGATTGTTCCGTATTTTCGTTCGCAGGGCATTTCAAAGATAGATGCTATGATAATAACTCATAATCATGCGGATCATAATGGCAACGAGGCGGCAATTTTGAAGGAGTTTCCCGTTCTGGAAGTTTGGAAAAGCCCTGCGCTGCACAAGGGGTTGATTATAAAAGAGAAATTGCTGCTTTCTGAAAGCGAGTGGAGCATGACTGTTCTGCATCCTGATTCCGGCGTAGTTGAGAAAAATGAGAATAATAATTCCATTGTTTTGAAAATTCAAGGGCTTGGCAAAACGCTTCTTTTGACAGGAGATTTGGAAAAACAGGGCGAGATTAAATTACTTTCGCAAGATATAAAAAGCGATGTGATTAAGCTTGGACATCACGGCAGCAAGACTTCCAGCACAAGAGAATTTTTAGAACAAACAGCGCCGAGCTCTGCGATTATTTCTGTTGGAGCGAGGAATGTTTACAGACATCCGAGCAAAGAGGTTCTGGAAAGGCTGGACAGCCTTGGCATTAAGCATTACGGAACGCACGAAAATGGGAGCGTCAAGGTGAGGTTTCGAGAGAAGGGGTATGAAGTTGAGGGGTATCGGGGGAGGTTTAAGAAACTTACTCCACTGCTACTTCTTCCTCTGTAGATGAAGATACATTCGCCTTGCTCATATCGTAGTAAATGCCAGAGGCCAGATTTCCCTTAACCTTGATTTTGTTTACCCTAGCATCATTAAACGAGATAAAAATAGACTCACCGCTTGATTCATTTTTTCCGTCAACTTTTCTTGCTGGGGTTATGTTAAACACCAAACTATTTGCATTGCCGTTTACCTCTGCCAACTTCATTTTTCCAGCCTCAAAAGAAATATCCAACCTGTCGCCATTCATTTTATTCACATGACTGGGTAAATCCTCTTCGTAAAATAATCCTCTTGCTTCTACATTTACGTAAAGATTTTGAGCCTTGTTGTTTTTCACAGCCAAAAAAAGAGTATCGCCAAAAACTTCCGAATGTTGAGCCGGTTTTCCACTGGTAGCCGCTGTTTGCTGCAAACCGTGCGCATTTTTTATAACTAAAACAGACTCCACCTCGTTGTTATGCAATTTAACAAACATGGAATCTCCAGTAACCGTGTAGTCGCTCATAATGCACTTTGGATTTCCTTTTAGAATTAAAAAACCTTCTTTTTGATTGTAAACTCCTGTATCTCCAGTGATAATTACCTCTCTTCTAGTAATCAAAACGGAATCTGCGGCTACAGCTATTTGCTTGCGTTGATCATAAGTCATTGTTTTGGAGCTAATAGCGAGAGTATCTAATTTTCCTTTTTCCTCAAAATAATAATGAGCGAGCGGTTGAAGCGGGATTTCCAAAAACTCCGTAGCGCGGTTGTAAATTATTTTTTCTCCAAAAAATGTGCCTTTGCCGGCAGAGTCGCGCGCCACAGCGTTTCCTTCTGCAATTGCAATGCTGTTTGCTCTGGTGTAGTTTCCTCTGTCTGCCTGTATGTTGCCTTTTGGGTAGCGAAAGTCAAATCCGTTCTCGCTGTAAACCGCATCGGAATTTCTGTTCCACTGCGCGCGGCCTGTTCTGAAATCAATGGAATCGTGTTTAAATTTTACATTCCCTTGCAAAAATAAATGCCCAGCCTTTCGCATTGCTGCCAATGAATCTGCGCGCTCCATTATAAGCGGCATTGTGCCTTTCTCGATTTTCGCATTTGGAAGATGCGAAGTCTGAGAAAAAGCAGGCAATGTTGCTATGAGAATAATTAAAAAATACATTTTACTTAAACTCCAAAATCTTATCTGCATATTGTTCGGCAAAGTTTAGCTCGTGAGTGCTTAACATCACCGCTATTCCTTCCTCGCTTGCCTTCTTTTTCAGAAACTCAAATAGCTTAACTCTATGCGAATGATCCAAAAACGCTGTGGGCTCGTCCATAAGCAGAATTTTTGTATCTTGCGCAAGCGCACGTGCGAGCGCTACTCTCTGCTTTTCACCATCGCTCAGACTGCTCACTCTGAACTTTGCGAAATGCGTGGTTTCAGTCTGTTCCATTGCGGAATTTATTTTGTCTATATCTTTTTGCTCAAGCTTGCCGAAAGCGTTGGTATGCGGGCTTCTGCCCAAAGCTACGAAGTCGAAAACTCGTATATTTGTTTCTGCCGGGAAGTTTGCTGGCACAAAAGCTATTGTCTTTGCATCAAAAGTTGGGAGCGCACCCGCTAGCGGTTTTAGCAAGCCCGCTATTGTTTTTAACAAAGTGCTTTTGCCGCTGCCGTTCGGACCTATTAAGCAAGTCAAACCGCTTTGCAACTCGAACGATAAATTCTGCACAATCGGTCTTCTGTATCCTATTGAAAGACTATTAGCTACCAGCATGAATTACCTGTGCGAATTCTTTCATCAAATTTATATCAGGGCTTTGTTCCCAGATTGTTCCTGTCACAATTACATTTGCACCGGCTTTTACACGAACCTGCGCATCTTGCGGAACCGTTATGCCGCCACCGGCGATAATGTTCAGCTTTGTGGCTTTGCGTGTTAAAATTATGTGCTCCAGAGGAACCGGATGTTCTGCGCCGCTGCCAGCCTCAAGATATGTCCAGCGCATGCCCATAAATTCTGAGGCTATTGCGTGTGCCATTGTGAGCTTTGGTTTATTTGCTGGTATGGCTTTTGTGTTTGAGATGTATTCCACTGCTGTTGCAGGGCCGCTATTTATAAGCATATACGCTGTGGGAAAAGCCTCTATGCCAAGCGCTTTTACAATCAACCCGCCGCGGAGCTGTTCTTCAATAAGATATTGCGGATTTCTGCCGCTGACAAGAGAAGTGAAAAGCATAGCGTCAAAACCCGGCACAACCTGCGAAGCGCCGCCCGGAAACAGGATAATCGGAATATCAATCAGCTTCTTCAACTCCGCAACCTTCTTTGGCAAACTCGCATTGCCAACCAGCGAGCCACCCACCAAAATCAAATCCGCACCGCTTTCAAACGCCATTTTCCCCGTTTCCAAAAAAGCATCGCTTTCCGAAGCATCAGGATCCAAAAGCACGGCAAAAAGCGCCCGCTCTTTTATTTTAGCAATCAACTTCTCTTCAATCATGTGAGATAATTTAGTAAACGCTGATTTAGTCGCTTAGTTGAGAGTTGAGAGTTGAAAGTGGAGAGTTAAAAAAATGAAAAAGTGTATTTTTGAGCTATTTTAGCCATTATATGTTAAAATCATTCTCAACTCTCCACTCTCCACTCTCCACTAATCCATGAAGTCTGAGTTAATCGCTATTTACTAAATTTGCAAAATGACTCTCATTATGGGCATAGTGAACTGCACTCCTGATAGCTTTTTTGATGGCGGCAAATACAACGCTTTTGAGCACGCCTTAAAACTCTTGGACGATGGCGCAGATATTCTGGACATTGGCGGCGAAAGCACTCGCCCGGGTTTTACTCCAGTTTCCGAAGAAGAGGAACTCGCTCGGGTTATACCGGTTATAGAAATGCTTGCTAAGGAACAGAATACGAAAAATTTTCAGATTTCCATTGATACCATGAAAGCTAATGTCGCTTTAAAAGCGGTTAAGGCCGGGGCAAATATAATAAACGATGTTTCCGCTCAACTCCTGCAAACAATGGTCGATACGAATTCAACTGCGGTTATATCGGCTCCTGTGCCTGACGTTAAAGCATATTTGCTTGAGCGTGCGCAGTGGCTGGAAGAGCATGGTTGCAAAAATATATTCATAGATCCCGGCATAGGCTTTGGAAAAACTCAGGAAGAAAATATCGCTTGCATTGCAAATATAGATGAGCTTTGCAAAACGAAATATCCAGTGTTGCTCGGAGTGAGCAGAAAGAGCTATATTGGCAAAATAAAAGGTCTGGAAAACAGCAACCGACTAATTCCCAGCGTGATTTGCGCAGTTGTCGCGGCGCAAAAAGGCGTTAAAATCGTGCGTGTGCATGATGTTCTGGAAACAAAAGAAGCTTTGATTACTTTGAATATGCTTTCTTAAACAGCTTTACCGCGCTCTCCGGCGAGTCTTCTCCGGTTGCGTTCTTTATCGGAGCGAATTCTTTTTCTCGCTCAACGCCTGCCAAAAACATAGAGCCAAGCTTTGGGAAAGCGTCAAATAAAAACTGCTCGAATTTGAATGCTCCTTCCACATCGCAAACCTTTTTAATGGCCAAGTGCCAGGGCAAAGGCTCGTTTTCCAGCTTTTTCAGGGATTCCATTGTGAATAAATGCGCAACTATGTTTCCACCGTTAAATTCGGCAAGTCTTTCGCTTGGAATTTCGCTGTATTCTATTACGGTGGGCAGATTGTTTTTCAATGCGAATGCGCCCATTTTTTCTTCTGGGTTTCTCTTTTTCACAACCTTTGATGCCGCTGCCATCTTTGAATCCGCAAAAGCTCCTATAAATGCAGGATCGCAAGGCTTGGCTAAAATATTGTCAACGCCGTATAGAAAAACAAATTTTATTTTCTGCTCCTGCAGCCATTCCAAAGCGCCGCTCGAAGAAAGCGCGCTAAAACAACCTCCGTTGCCGTCCGGCACAAGAGCCAAATGGCCGTTGCTCTCAAAAATAGGCTTGCCGTCTGGATTTATCGCGCAAATAGTGCCTTGCTTAATGAATTTGACTTTCTTTTTATTCAATCCAAAATAATCGTTTTGCTCAAAATATTCTATGGTCTCTTTGTTGTTCAGCGGGCTTGTCATTATGACCAAAGGAATATTTTTCACTTTTTCTGCGTGTATCTGGAAAATGGATTTTCCAAGAGCTTCCAATTTGAAAGTGCCTTTTGGCCCGTTGAAATTCAGTCTGGAACCCTGGCCGCCTGCCAGCAAAAAGGCCGCTACCTGCCCGCTTTCCAAAATCTCTTTTCCAAGCTTCTCAAATTCTTTGAACTTCGGATTATTGCGCAGCATTTCAAAGTTCATCGGCGCAATAGAATTTTCTTCCTGCTTTGCTTGCTTGCGAGCAGTTTCTGTCAGCTCGGCTATAAGCCGCCAATCTTGGGAATTTATCTCTTTTTCCAGACGTTTGCATTGTTCCGGCGTAAGATTTCCCGTTATTTTCCAACATTCTATGATTTTTAAACACTTGTAATTTAGATTTTCCGCTTCAAGCGATGTTTTGCTTTCCGTATAGCAGCGAAATTCCGGCGCATTTCCGCTTTTGCGCAAATGAATTATATTGCCGTTGCTAAACTCCATTCTATAGCCGTCCGTGGTATTTATCAAAACCGGTTTTCCAGCGATTTTTGCGAACTCGTTTTTGAAAAAATCATAGCTGCAGGTTTGCAATTCTGCTAATTTCTTATCGGCTAGTTCAGGGGGAAATTCTTTTACCAAGCCGCTTGCGGTGTATCTCGGCGGCAATTTTGCCAAAAGCTCTGAGAGTTTCAGTTTTTGTTTTTTGCATTCTATAATGGTTGCGATAATTGGCGTGAGCGCATCTCTTGTGGTTAAGCTTTCTGTTAAAAATCCGCCGTTAGCTTCAAAGCCTGCAACGAGGTTATATTTTTCCTTCAGTTTTTTTATTCCCTCAATTACAAAAGGGCTTCCTATTTTTGTTCGCAAAACTTGCCTGAAAAAACTGCTTTTTTCCGCAGCGGTATTGCTGCTCACAGGAATTGCCACCGCTTGAATTCCAAGCGCTTTGCCAGCTAAAATTCCGAGCGAATCGCCCTTGAACCAGTTTCCGTTTTCATCGGAAAGAAGAGGACGATCGGAATCTCCATCCGTGCTTGCCATGCAGAAAAACTCACCGCTTGCGCAGTGCTGCTTTGCAAAGTTCACATCTTCTTTGCGAATGGCTTCTGTATCAACAGGAATAAAATCTTCGCTTCTTCCCAGAGCCGTTACATTCGCTCCGAGTTCAGTTAGAATTTCAACGGCAATATCTCTGCCAACTGCGGAATGCTGATAAAATGCGATATTTGTCTCTTGCAATGAATCTTTCGGAAACAAACTTAGAAGATAATCTTTATACATTTTAAGCGCTTTGACAACTGGACGCGGCAGTTTTTCATCTATTTCCAAGACTTCGGGAATTTCCACGTATTGCGAACGGATGCCTGTTTCATCGGCTTTTGTTATCTCTCCGTTCTTGCTGCAAAACTTTATGCCATTTCTGTTGTCCGGTATATGGCTGCCTGTTACCATAATGCTTGGAATTCCTTTTTTAATTCCGTAAAGCGTGAGCGCAGGGCTTGGCAAAAATCCTTGGTAATCGCATTTAAAACCGATGCTTTTTGCAGCAGCCATGCAAGCAGCCAGTATGCGAGGCGTGCTTTGACGCAAATCTCCGCCAAAGGCTACAACTTTTTTTTCACTATTTTTTGAGAAATCATAAATATATTGCAAAAAGCCAAGGGTATAAGCAAAACAAACTTCATCCGTCATGTTGCTAATAAGCCCACGAGCTCCACTTGTACCAAATGCAACACCGCTGGTGTCCATAAGCGAAGAAATGGATAATTTTTTATGCATTTGGGTAAAAATAGAAAACTATTGCGCGCCTTTTCCAGTTAAAACCACATATATGGTTCTTATTAAAATTTGAATATCAAGAAGAATGGAGGCGTTTGATAAATAATAAATATCATAACCCAATTTTATTTTCACATCTTCAATATCATTGTCGTAATGATGGCGAACTTGCGCCCAGCCTGTTAAGCCAGGTTTCATTTTCAAACGGCTTGCATAAAACGGTATTGTTTTGCGAAGCTCTTCTATAAATACATCACGCTCCGGGCGAGGGCCTACCATGCTCATATCGCCTTTCAATACACATAGAAGCTGCGGAATTTCGTCTATGCGATATTTGCGAATTATTTTCCCGACCTTCGTTATGCGGCTGTCATTCTTTTTTGCCCATTGCGGTCCGTCTTTTTCTGCATCGCTGTACATAGATCGGAATTTATAAATTGTAAAGGGCCTTGAGTACAAGCCCACTCTTTGCTGTTTGTAGAAAATGGGCCCCTTGGAGTCCAGCTTGATTGCGATTGCGGTGAGCAAAAGCAAAGGCGATGTTGTTATGAGCAGGAACACCGCTGTGGCTATATCCATAATTCTTTTTATGGTAGCTTGCCATGGAAGCAGGTTCAGCACAAAAAGTTCTTGCAATTCTATGGTGTGAACAAGCGTGGGCTGATTGGATGTTTTGAAGTTCTTTGCGCATTCCCACAGATTCGGAACCAAATAAACCTGTACAGGCAAGTGCGCAACCCAATATAGAATTTCGTTTATTTTCTTTTCTGAACTGCTGCGATGGGCGATTACAATCGCTTGCACATTGCGTTTCTTGATGAGATCAGGCAAGTCTGGATATTCGTTTTCTTCGATAATGCCAATAACTTTTTTGCCAAGCTGCGGATTGCCGTGGAATAAATGCGAGTATTCCTGAGTTTCGCCTGTGTTGCCCAGCAGGACAATGCAATCTGCGCCCCAGCCGTTGTTCAAAAAAATTCTCAGAATTTTGCAAATCAAAAGCCTGAAACTGCTAACCGCAAACCAGACGAAAAAGAAGTATTTGGTTATTCCGAGTATGTCGTTGAAAAAGCCGTGTATGTTCAGCGCATGATGACCGAGCACCATAGCTACGGCAAAACAATAGACAATGCATACGGTTTTCAGTATGTGCATAACGTGCGCTGTTCTGGAGTCCAAGAGCCAGCGGCGGTAAAACCCTGCGCACAGGAACAACAAGAACCACATTAAGACTGCGAATACGGTAAGATCTGCATATTTTGGGAAAAGCAATACGAAACACATGGCGTTGGCCATGCAATCGAAAACCATGAAAAGTATCTTTTCCAGTGTAGATGCTCGCATAATACAATAGAGAATATAAGAAAGAATTTCGAAAAAAGCGGAAATTTTTTTCAAAAACGCAATTTTTTACAAAGAAAATACTTATAAAATACCTATGAAATACAATATATACAATACAATGATTTTTCTATATTTCATTCCTCTGGAGAACTAGGCTAATTGGTAAGTCAGCGGTCTTGAAAACCGCCGCCGTCAGGCTTGGGGGTTCGAGTCCCTCGTTCTCCGCTAAGAGGTAAAA
>WQSA01000108.1 GCA_009788135.1 Candidatus Fibrimonadales bacterium | reverse complement strand
TAGCCGTTATCAATACGGAGAAAGGACAGGTCTATTTTTCCTTGCAAACATTTTTTATTTAATAGAGAGATATTCTAAGTCTAAATTTATTATTGAAACTACTTAAATTTCAATAATAATCCTACCTCCTACCCCAAACCTCGTACTAAAAAAAACGCCTGTCATCCCATTTTCTAGTTTTTATCTATGATCCAAACTATTGACGTCGTATTCCCCAAAAAAGCCCCAGCAGTTTTGTCTGCAATGGTTGTTCTGATTTTTTCCTGCGCAGGCGACCTTGAGCCTGTGAACCATGTTTCTGCAGAGCAGATGGCTGCTATATCCAGCTCGTCTGCCAGCGAGCCTGAAGCGTCTTCGTCTAGCGAGTTAGAAGTTTCTTCTGCCAGCGAGCAACCTGGCAGCAGCAGCTCCGTTGCGCAATTAAGCTCGCCTAGCGAAACGCCAAGCTCGTCTGCCAACTGGGAAGTTTCTTCTTCCAGCGTTGCGGCTAGCGGCAGTTCTTCTTCCGTTGACGGCAATGGAGCTGCACTCTGCGGAGGCAAGCCTTACAACACCGCATTAAGGTTCTGCGGCTCCGATGGCGTTGCATATGACAAGTGCAATGGAGATATTTATACCCCTGAAGACCAGTTTTGCTTGGAAGGTAACATAAAGAGCAAATGCGGCGGCAAGAAATACGAAACTGGGCAATTCTGCTTAGATGACATCATTGGCATCATTGGTGCGTATTGCGGAGACGAGGTTTACAATGTGGAAAGCCAGTTGTGCCATAAAGATGGTATTCTAAAAGAATATTTCACAGATGTTCGCGATGGCAAAAGATACCTGTCCGTGCAAATAGGCAGTCAAACATGGATGGCTGAAAATTTGAATTACGATGTTCCTGATAATGATGCTGATAGATGTCACAAAGACGATCCAAGCCGTTGCGTTACCTACGGTCGCCTGTATGACTGGGCAACGGCACTAGATATAGATGCAGCTTGCAACACGAAATCGCTTGCAGATTGCGGCGCAGCATTAGACACGCTGCATCAAGGCATCTGCCCTGATGGCTGGCATGTTCCTAGCAATGCGGAGTGGAATACACTCGTAGATTTTACAGGTTCAAGCAATTATGCATGCAGGTTGTTAAAAGAAAGTGAATCTATAGATGGCTATTCTTGTGGAAAAGGAGGAGACACTTACGGATTCACGGCCTTCAAGAGCGGCGATATCACTAGTATTAACATACGGAGTTCCACAGAGTACACTGCTAATAACGCTTATTATATGTGGGTATGGGGTGCCTACGGCAGCATAATGGTGAACATGGTCACCATAAATAAGACGACGCTGCATCCAGTCCGTTGCGTCAAGGACGAGGAATGATTATGAACGAAATTCTGAAAATTATGCTAATTCTTGGAATTCTTGTCCAGACAGCTTTTGCCCAAAAAATCCTCGCCGTCCTGGAAATCGTTCCAAACAACGAAACAATAGAGCTCCAAATCTCCGAATACCGACACCTAACGGACGAACTCCGAACAAGAGCCAGAGAAGCCTTGCCACGAACAGGATACTCAATCCTCACAAGAGACAACATAATCTCATTGCTGCCCCAAGACGAAGAAGCAAGAGAATGCCTTGCCGAAAGCTGCGCAGTGGAAA
This sequence comes from Candidatus Fibrimonadales bacterium, assembly GCA_009788135.1. Taxonomy (GTDB): domain Bacteria; phylum Fibrobacterota; class Fibrobacteria; order Fibrobacterales; family Fibrobacteraceae; genus Fibrimonas. The sequence continues at coordinate 6,436 of WQSA01000108.1, read as the reverse complement.
TCGGCAGAGCGATAGGAGCGGAATACATAACGCAGGGATTCATAGGCAAATTCGGAGAAATGATGACGCTAACAGTAGAGCTCTACGAATCCATGAGCGGAAATTTGCTCGGAAGCTTTGTAACCGAAAGCAAGGACATTATGGGGTTATTGGCAACTATAAGGCAGAAAGCTCCTGAGCTATTTTCGCACTTAAAAACAAGTGGAGTGGAAATTAGTGGAGAGTTGAAAGTGGAGAGTGGAGAGTTAAAAATACAGGAAACTCAGGAAAATAACTCTCAACTTTCAACTCTCAACTCTCAACTAAAAAAAGACTCTCAACTAGAAAAGAAGTCCAAGACCCCATTCTACATCGCTCTAAGCCTCGACCTTCTCGGAGCCGCCGCTCTCGGATTTGGAATATACCAGCATATCAACGCAAACTCGCTCCACGATGATTACAAAAAAATGCAGCAGGGCCAGCCTCAGAAAGAATACGACAGCGCTCTGAAAAAAGCCAATGACGCTCAGCAAATGCGCAACATTGGGCTAAGCGTGGGCGGCGCTTTGGTTGCTGCGGGAATCGCTGTGCATATTTGGTTTTGATAGCTATTTTTCAGAAATACAAAAAAGTTCAAGCTGGAACGCTGTTGTGATATAATTCATCTGGGCAAATATCAATTTCGCCATTCCATTCTATTGTGATGTGGTTTATTCTTGCTGTTTTAAACCTAGATAAGTCTTTTAAAGGTGCAAAATATTTATCTGTTAAATAAGGTTTCATGTCAAAAATTCGCTTTTCCTTATTTTCAAAAATAATATACAATTTGTAGTCTGGCAAAATTTTAACTTTTTTTGGAGAATAAGTTTCCATATTATGCCTCTAGGCCTTTAATTTTTATTACTTCGCTATTATCGGCATTCATAGCAATCCATGACGCTTTAATTTCATCTTCTCTAAGCGCAACCCAAGCTTCTACATATTTTTGTTGTTTTTTAGGTAGTTTTCCTGCTAAAATTTCACCATCTGCTGCAATAGACATTTTTTTGCCGCTATAAACAGCATGAATATGCGGCTTGTTATGCGGGCTATTTTTTTCTTTGAACATATAGATCAATATTCCTAAAAAACTGGAAATCAGCGGCATAAAAACTCCTTTATCTTATTAAGAAAATACAAAAAAATCCAACCCCCTACCTCACCGCAACCCTCTGCCCGGAAATCCTTGCAAAATAATCCGGATTGTACATCGCTTCCAGCACAAGACCCGGCCACCTGAATTCTCCTGCAAAACTCGGATGAACCTGCACGGAGAATTCCTTAGTCTGGCCTGGATTCAAACTGAAAAACCAGTTAACACGGTCGTCCCTTATATCCATATAATCGTAATTCTCATCGCTTGGCCTCTCGTTGGAAATCTCAAAACCTGAAGGGAAAATACTGGAAAGAGCCAAATTCTCAAGATTAATCGCCGCAAGCGACTTCACTCTGAAAGCAATNTTAAACGCNTCGCNCTGCTTGATCTGCGAAGAAAAAATTCTTTCAACNGCAAGCCCCTTATTCTCCGTTCTCACATTATCCTCCAAAGGCAAACCTCTCGTTTGAAGCTCGGCAAAAACCATGCCGTTCAACACGCTAACCGAAACTTCCTCCAAATTGCCCAAATCAATTTTCACAGGCTTGCTNACCACAACTTTCTTGCCATTGTATTGCACCTCTGCAGCTCCGCTGCTATTCTTCTCNTTAAGCGCAGAAAATGCGAGCAAAGCAAATGCGCTCTCCTGAGTGCTCCACCAATGCCTGGATTTCCACTCCTTGGCCAAAGCNTGATAAACATCAAGAGCTTCTTTAGATCTATTCATTTTTGCCAAAATCAAAGCGGCAAGCGCCTGGTCTCTCAAACTTGAACCATAAGTGCCGGAACTTTCCCTGTAATTGCCCAAAGCTATGCCGCTAAAATCCAAAACCGCCTTTGCAATATTTTCTTTCCCGGCTAAATGATAAGCTCCTGCCAGCAAATATCTGGAAAGCCAATCCAGCTTTTCCAAATGGTTTTCCTTCATCAAATTCATAGCGCCCATCTGCTCTTCTCCAGCCATCGCTAGCAAAAATAATCTGTACGCCTGATTGCGAAAATCCTTATCGTATGTCTTTTTAGATTGATCAATTTCCCAGTTTTTCCAAGTGTTCATCAGATTTGCTGGAATTGAGTAGCCAGCATTTTGCGCTTCCAGCATAAAATGCCCCGCATAGCTTGTGGACCAGGAATCTGCACCCCTATCGTTCTGGTTTGGCCAGTAAGAAAATCCTCTGCCTATTGAGAACTGCGAAAGACGCTTAATGCCATCGTTTATGTTCTTGGAAATATCCTGCTTTTCCTTNGAATTCAAATCTTTGAATTTGTCTATGTATAATTGCGGAAACACGCTGGANGTTGTTTGCTCCAAACATCCATAAGGATAATTTATAAGATAATCCAATCGCTCATCTGCGCCCAAGCTGGGCATTGTGCTCAACATGAGAGTTGCCTTGTGCGTATTGTCAATGCCAAAAGCGTTTATCTTTGCATTCCAAGTTTCTCCAGAATAAATCTGCTTATGCAAAACCTCTGTGTAAATAGCCGAAGAACTCATCACAGGCAAGTCTATTGTGTCTGCTGTTTTGTGCGATCCGCTCGTTGCGCTGATTATTATTTTTGCAGAGCCTAAAATGGGCAAAGTCTCAACTTCAAAACTTCCGTCAAGCTCGCCAGGCTTGTCAAACGAAAGCGAGAAACTATTGGAGCCTATAAGTTTGAGTTCTGGCGAAACCTTTATGCTCACTTTTGCATTCTTCACATCATTGTTCATCGCAAATACGGAAACTGGAACTTTGAATTTATCGCCAGGCTTTGTCGCTCTGGGAACTGTTGGCAAAATCATAAGCGACTGCTTCACAGCTATGTCGGCATCGTTTTTGGAAAATGCGCTTTGAGAAACGCCTATCAATTGCGCTCTTACAGAACCAACGTATTGCGGCATTTTGAATTTCACTTTTTCCGTTTTGCCAGCTTTCACCGCTTGAACCCCGCTGAACAGCGAAACCGCTTTGAACCTCTGCACTTTCTGCTGCCCGGCCATGCTCGCCATATCTTCATCGCCGCCAATGGACAAATAAGAATCCATATCCTGCATCAAAGCGCCTATAATCTCGTCATAATTATCAGAAGTCAGAATTCCATGAGCAATTTTTTGAAAATAAAATTTCCAAGGGTCTGGCGTTTTGAAATTGGTCAAATCGAGCAAGCCTTCATCCACAACGGCAAGAGTAAAAGAAGCATTCTCTTTGGAATTNTTCGTCACTTCCATGGTAAATTCCTCGCCAGGCTTAATCTCGCTCGGAGNTTTCAAAGCCAATTTCAGCTTAGTGTTATCATCATAAACGCTAATCGGCAAAATGCCATAATAGCGCATAGGCTTTTCGCCNTCAACGCTTTTCAGCGGCAAAAACAAGCTCACAACCGCATAAATATTGGGAAGCATATCTTTTGTGGCAACAAAAGAAACCTCGTTTCTCCCAGCTTTGGCCTGCACCAATTTCTTGTCCAAAATCTTNGGNGCATATTCCAAAGTCACAAGCGCATTTCCATTGGCAGGAGAATCAAAAGAAATTATAATNGAATCGCCTATATTGTAAGAAGATTTTCTGCTAGTCAAATTCAAATGGCTAGCTTCCGGGATATTCTTTTCGCCGCCGCCCCAATACGAAACGTAAACAGACTGCGAAGCGCTATGCCCACCATCCAAATCTTCAACCTCAACGACAATCAACCCATCGTTCTCAGGCGACCACTTAAACTCCTTCACAGCGTTTCCGCTTTTCACAGTCTCTTCATGAACAAGGTAAGTCTGGTTCTGCCTTCTAAAATCCCAGCGATCGGAATTCCTGCCTTCCCACCACGAATAACTGCGATTTTGATAAACCTTCACAGAAAGATTCCTTCCGAAACAATCTTCCCATTCTCGTCAAGCGTAATAAACGGAACTCGCAATGTATCGCCTGTGCGCACTCCATCCCATATATCTCTGGTTTTCAATCCCACAAAAACAGGATATGGATAAACAACGGCGCTGTGCGAGCTTTCCGTAAAACCACCCCCAGTCTCATGAACCGTAGCCTGTATTTTCAAGGTAGCTGCTTCCGGAATATCCATGTTCTGCAAATTTATTGTTCTGGAAATTCTAGCCTCTCCATCATTATTCAAATTTCCTCTAAACAAAGTTTCCTCAGAGCTTTCNTCAAAATANAGCATTTGNTTTTTAAAAGTAAAATCAGAGAACCGCGAAAACTTCAAACTCTTGCTATGAAGCGAAAAGGTTACTTCTGCTTTCAGCCTGGCTGCAGGAGTTCCGAATAAATATTTGCTTTTGAAAGTTTCATTTATTTCTATCTGCGCACCGCTCATTTTTTCAGGAAGCTCAAACGAATTTTTCAAACGGTTCGGTTTAATTGTTTCCACACTCAAATAATGCTTCCACTCGTTTCCGCCGCTTGTCATTGTTGCAACCCATTGACCTGTTGGCGCATTCAGATCGGTTGGAATATCAAGAGAGAACATTCCGTTTTCCGAGGTTTTGGCAGTGCCTTCAAAAGCAACGGAACTCAATGGATTTTTAACCGAAACAGTTATAGGAATATTGGGCAAGGTTTTTGCAATGCCGGAAAGGTGAATTGTATCGCCCGGTCTGTAAACCCCTCGCTCCGTATAGCTGAATAATCTTGCATTGTTATTCTCCCGAACGCCGCCAACATCAAAGCGATTGGTCACCCAGTTTTCCTGCGTAAGTTTTAGCAAAGCGAGGCCTCTGTTTCCCTGTCCTTTTATAACATAACCGCCCATTGCAGAAAAAAATACATATCCGTTGGCATCGGTTTTTTGCGTAGCCAGAATATCGTTTACTTTGTCAAACAATTCCAAAGACAAACCAGAAACAGGCTTTGAGCTTTCAACATCGGTAGCCCAAACATGAACCCCATCGCTTGTTTTCTTTGCGGTTAACGCAATAGAAGAGGCAATCAAAATTTTCTCCGCATTATGATGGTAATAATAATAATCGTAGCAAGGATGGTCGTAATCATATTGCTCATTTTCATCGCATGGTGTAATGAAATTTTTTGAACTGAATTTCAGGTTAACAATATAAGCAGCTCCGGCTTTTTTGGCAAAATAATTGGAAATATCTATTTCAGTCTTATGCCATTCATTTCTTTTAGCGCTATCCAGTTTAATATCACCCGAATAAACCTCTTTAGATGTCCGCTCAATATCGGAAAACCATCTCTCGTTAGAGCGAAGAGCATTGTTTTGCAAAAAGAATATCAAATTCTGCGGCAAAATCTCCTGTATTTCCAGTCTTGCCCCAGATAAATTTATGCTCTTGAGCTGCAACCTTCCTTTATTCTCCAAGGGCAAAAATAATCCGCTTCCAACCCAGCTTATTTGCGGTTTTTCATCTTTAAATTCAAATATTTCAATAAAGCTATCTTTAGTCTTTGTCCCATAAGCGCTGGGGAATCCTTCTTCAATTGCAAACGTATATTGCGTTCCATAGTCAAAATCCCCTTTTATTTTCAAAGTTCTGTTTTTAACCGAAACGCTGAATTTTATCTCAGGATCCACGCTAACAAACCCGGAGATGTCCATATTGGTTGCAATAGGGTCAGAAAAAAGTATTTCCACGTCTTTGGCATTGGCCTTAGCGCTAAGAGCAACGAAGGTTCCAGCGGCTGGTAGCAAAAAAGTTTCGCTAAACGATTTGGTCCAAGCTATTTCAGCGCTTTGGTCCTTATTTGTGCGCAGCACGTTTTCGCTGCTTATAATAACGTGCCTTCCCTGTCCATCAAAAGACATTTTATACTGCATAGCTTTGGAATTAAAATTAAGCGTCAATTCTTTTATCAGCTTCAGACTATCCACCTTATCTACGAATCTCATTTCCAAAACGAGTTTAGCCGTATTCACTTTTCCAGCCACAGGTTCAAAGCCTCCATTCACTTCCAGAACTTCGTTTTGCATAATTTCAAATTCAAAGTCATAATCGTCAACGTTTGCAGAATTNCCAAAAGCTTTTTTTCCATTAAATTTAGCCTTGTAAGCTTTGCCGCTTTGCAGAGGCTCATCNGGAATGAACTGCAAAAGCGAGCTAGTTAACCATTTGGTTTTTCCTTTCACAGCAGGTTCCAGTTCAATCGGGTTCACTTCCAGAATATCCCCAACTGCATTGTCCAAAACCATATTTCTATTGAATTCCAATTCCAAAGCGCTGCGCGAACCAAGTATTGCAGCTGGCTTTGCAGATACAAACTCGGTCAGGGTTATTGTTTGCCCAGCCAATTCAGTTGCAAGCAGATTTTGCGAAACCTGTTTGCTTTGTTCTTTTTGGCCGCATGAAAAAAGGGTTAGAGTTAGCAGAAGGGG
>WQSA01000107.1 GCA_009788135.1 Candidatus Fibrimonadales bacterium | reverse complement strand
GTAAGCCAAAACGCTCCTTTTTCATTTTGATGCTCATCCACATAAATTTTTATGCACGGAAAAAGCTCCGGCGCATATTGCACCTCGTCAATAATTATCGGAGGCGGCATCTGCTGCAAAAATAGATACGGATCTTCCTGTGCAAGCCTGCGAAGCCTGGTATCATCCAAAGATACATAAGCCCTTTTTGTTCCTTTAGCCAAGTTCTGAAGTATTGTAGATTTGCCTACCTGCCTTTGCCCATTTACCAAAATAACCCGAAAAGTCTCAGACGCTTTGCCCAGCTCAGGTTCCAAAGTCCTTGTTAAATTTGCCATATCAATCTCCCTGCATTTTTGTATGATTTGGAGTCACACTCCAAAATATACAAAAATTATGTTGGAACTGCAAACTTTTAAATGCGGAAAAAATACATCTACCCTGAACGTAGCGAACTGAAGAGCCGCAAAGAAAAAACTTGACAAACTCCATCTTTTTTTCTATATTTACACGGAATATTATGGCAATATTAGGAAAGAAATTCGCTTTTGGAGGGGCTGAATTCTGTCAGCCCTTTAAAATACTTAATTGGTTCAAAATATGCATAGTAGTTCTTGGAATTTTTGGACAGATGGCTTTTGCCAGTCCAATTTCTAAAAGTTGCATAGATGAATTTGCGAAACTTCCTGCTACGAAAGACGATTTTGATATAAAAAGTTTTTTGGCAAATTTACCAGTTGAAATTGGAAAAGTAAAGGCCCAGTTAAAAATACCATTCGGCAAGCCTTCCGATAGCAAATTAACAGGCATAGGCATAACTGTAGGGTGTCTAAAGCAGTTTCCAGAATCTGCCAGTGAAGTTGTACGCATAGTTAAAGAACAAGGCATTGAGATAATAATGACAGTGGCATTAGAAGCTGTAAAAAGAAAGATGGAAAGCGATGCAAATCCAGTCGCTGCAAATAGCAGTTTAGGTTCTGTACAACCTGTTCAGCGTAAAGATATAATATATTTGCAAAATGGCCAAGAAATAGGAGATGCTATTGTTGCTGAAATCGGTATTGAAGAGGTGAAGTATAAAATTGGCACAAGGACTGTTGTATATGTTGCAAAAAAAACAGACATTTCCTCCATTTTATATGCAGATGGCGTAAAAGATTTTTTTTGCAATGGAATTTCGTATAATTCAGCAACGCATTTTTGCTATACAGACGACAAAACATATTCATGCGGTAATAAACCATATAATCCAGCGATACAATCTTGTTCAGGCGATATTATTTATAATAAATGCGGAAATAATTTCTACAATTCCATAACGCATTTTTGCCATACAGACTTCCAAACATATTCGTGCGGTAATAAACCATATAATCCCGCAATACATTTTTGCTTGGACAATGCTATTCTCTTAAAATGCGATGATAAAACTTATAACCCAGCAACGCAACTTTGTTTAGGTAATAAAATTTATCAAAAATGCAGCGATAATCCATATAATTACAATTCTCTAACCCATTTCTGCCATACCGATGGCAGAACATATTCATGTGGCAATAAACCCTACAACCCTACAACGCAAGTTTGCAGAAAAAATACGATTTATGAAAAATGCGGTGATAAACCATATAATCCTGCAATACATTTTTGCTTGGACAATGCTATTCTCTTAAAATGCGATGATAAAACTTATAACCCAGCAACGCAACTTTGTTTAGATAATAAAATTTATCAGAAATGCAGTGATAATCCATATAATTACAATTCTCTAACCCATTTCTGCCATACCGATGGCAGAATATATTCATGCGGCGGTAAACCCTACAACCCTACAACGCAAGTTTGCAGTAATAATACGATTCATAGAAAATGCTATGAAGGATATTATTATAATTCTGCAATAGATGTGTGCGAACCGCCTGAAAATCCATCGGATGATTCTGATTTTGTTGCTGTTGGCATAGTAGGCTTAGCTACTATCCTTTTTTTAGCCATAATGTTTCTTTAATAATGCGCTTTGCCTAGCTCAAGTTCCAAAAAATATATATAATACACGAATTTACACAGACAGTTTTCTATATTACAAAATCAATGCTCAATTACGCTGAAACTCATTTTAGGCTTCCTGTTTCAAGGCTTTATCGCAAAGAGCCTGTTATTTTAATAGATGCGCCGTTTCAGATTTGCCCCGGATTGCCCTGCCCTGTTTGGCTGATAATAAGAAAAGCCAGCAAATTTCCGGTTTGCATAGAAGAAGTTTACGGCGAATGGCAAAATGCGCATGGACAAATCATCCCTTTTAAATTGCCCATTCAAAAACAATTTGACAAACCGTTTCACTTTGAAGAACTGGATTTTGAAAAACCGCAAAGCACTGGTTTGTGGATGCTGAAAATTTTTATCAAATACGACAAAAAAATATGCGAAAGGTGGAATTATCCGCATTTGCCGCCAAAACCGCTAATCGTAAATTTCCTCAAAGAACACCCCCCAAAACCAACAGGCTGGCTAGCCGGAGACACGCACTGCCATTCAAGCTACACGCTGGATTCCGTGGAATTCGGAGCCGCACCCGAAGTTTTGCAAAAAGCGGCAAAATCTATTGGTCTGGATTTTGCATGCATAACGGACCATTCCTACGATTTGCTGAACGATAAGAAATTTCAAAAAATGCGAAAAGAAATTTGGGGATTAAACGGATTGATTGCAGGCGAAGAAATTTCATGCGGAAATTCGGAAAATAAAAATGTGCATTTATTGGCGTTCGGCAACGAAAATTATGTGGAAGGCCACGGNGACGGCGGTCGCAGATGGTGGAATACGAACCCGGATTTAACGATTCAAAATGCTATTAAAAAGTCCAATGTTTTTTGTTTTGCNGCGCATCCAAAATTGCAGATGCTTTTCGCTGAAAAACTCATNTTGAAACGNGGACATTGGAATTTCAAGGATTTAACCGAAAATNAAATCAAAGGCATTGAATTCTGGAATGGTTATAGNGGAAAAGACTTTTACGAAGGGCGAGAACTCTGGATAAAATGCCTGCTTGCAGGTCGCAAGCTTTTACCGCTCGGCGGCAACGATGCGCATGGAGATTTGAACAGCTACACAGCCGTTAAGCAGCCGCTCTGGAGCCTTAAGTGCAATCAAGAGCACGTGTTTGGGCAAGTGAGAACCGTGACTCCAAAACTGTTTATTCAGCTCCCGGAAACGCTTTACATAACGGATGGCCCAGCTTTGTGGTTTGAAAATCTCGCTCTCCATGCAAAAAGCACGGAAGATTACGGCAAATTCTTGAGCATAACGGTATTTAGAGGAGAAAACGGCTCTGAAAAAACGGAAAAAATGAAAATAGGCGATTCTTTTGATTTTGATTTTGAAATTTCCTTGAACAACAGCCTTTACGTGAGGGCAGAATGCGAAACGACTTTGGGCAAATTTGCGATGACATCGGCGATCTTTAGAATGGAGAATTGAGAATTGAGAATTGAGAATAACCATAAATATTTGCTTAATAAAGAAGAATTGCAATGAGCTATTCTCCATTCTCCATTCTCAATTCTCAATTAAACGAAGATTTATTCACTTCTTGTTGCATTGGAGTTTCAAAAAACGGCAAGCGGAAAATCTTTACATACAACTGCGAAGAAGACAGCATTTTTGACTGCGCTTCTTTGACAAAATCCATGCCCACAGGTTATCTTGCGTTAACAGAAAATCTGGACATCAACACTCCGATTACAGATATTCTCCCAGATTTTAAAAACGAAGGCAAAATTTTTCACCTTTTAACGCATTCCCTAGACTACCGCTTTCCAATGAGCAGCTTAAAAGATTTGCCTCCCGATGAAATTATGCAGCGTATATGCACGCATAAATTTGAAATACCGCCAGGGCAGTTATTCTGTTACGGAAATGCGAACAGCATTCTGCTTGGCAAAGCGTTGGAGGTCATTTGCAAAAAGCCTTTGGACAAACTTGCAAAGGAAAAAGTCTTTGATCCTCTAAAAATGCACAGCACAGGCTGGAATCCTTTAGAATGGACCTCCGCAGAGCGCATAATTCCCACTGAAATTTGCCCTTGGAGAGGCCGCGAGCTGCGAGGCGAAACTCACGATGAAAGCGCATGGAAGCTGGGAGTTGTTGGTTCTGCGGGCGTGTTCAGCACGGTTCCAGATATTCTGAATTTTTTGGAGCATATTTTGGAATGCGATTCTTTAATTGAAAAGCTGACGACAAATGCTCTAAGTTATTTGCCTGGCGAATGTACCGCACTGGGTTTTGAGTTGAACAATCCAAAGTTTATGGGCGAGATAAAAGAGGGTGAAGCGATTTTTGGGAAAACAGGTTTCACCGGAACGAGTTTTGTTTGCAAACCAAAAGATAAATTATGCCTTGTGATTCTGAGCAACTACACATATCCGCACAGAAAACCAAATGCAGACAGAATTAACGCATTCAGAGCGCAAACTCAGCGCAATCTATTGACCTGACTCAGAGGAAGCTTTGCTATACGAGCGGTAACAGCTTCTCTGTTCAATTTACAAATTTCAGAGACCGAGAATTTTGCGGAGATGTATCATATTTACGTGAATATACAAATCTCATACAAATATTTTACAGCATTGGGAATACGATTTTTGTGTATTTGAAATCCTGCCAATAGTGACGAATATCACACAAAATTGACATTTTTTCCAATATTTTATTTTTTTATGCATTTTTTTCCGGAAATTTCTTTTAAAATGCGTCTAAGTAATAGAGAAAAAGTAGGAGGACCATTTTATGGTTGAAGAAGAAGAGTACAAAAATTCTACAGACAGGAATCTGGTAGAGTTTGCAAAAAACATTTTAACTGGCAATAGAAAAAACGCCACGCAAAAGCAATATACAATAGGCAGTGTTTCTAGCAATGCCGCTATTGATATTAAAAACCTTACAGGCATTGATGTTTCAAATTTTAACCATATTATAGATGGTGGGCATATATGGCATATTGATAAAAGGCACGGAAAGCACGGAGATGCCGACCAAAGCATAAAAGAACCTGAAGATATAGGGCGTGTTAAGTATGTGCTGGACAATTACGATAATATTCAATTATTGTCTGCTCAAAATTTTCAGTTCAAAAATTCAGACTATACGCCATCTAAAATGATTCGGTATGAAAAGCGTGTAAATGGGAATTATTATGTTATAGAAGCCGTTACAGATGTAAAAAATAAAAAACTTAGGGTAGTTTCACTATACAAAAGCAAAGCTGAAAATGATGCTAAAATGGCGGAAACCTATCATGATAGAAACTATCCTACGGTAAACGTCCAAAACGAGTCCGCCGCTAATAATATACAAAACTCCCAACTCAACGATACAAGCTCTTTTTAATCAATGGGCAGGCACTGGCTTATAAAATCGTTCATGAGAAACTTGACTTTTGAAAGTCACCGAATCTCCGGTTTCTGGATGTTGCATACCGTGGGTTCCGTATTTGAATTCTTTTTCGCTGCATGGAATGCCGTTTTCCAAGCTTATTGCTACCTCGTAGCGGTTTTCATACACAGCTTCCTTGGGATGATAACTCCTGAAAGGCTTGCCGCTGTTAACCGTGCTTATGTGCTGTTCCCATATAAAATACGGAAAAGGCTCCTTTTCCTGCAAATAAACCACATATTCAAGGCATTTTTTCCCCTCTATTCTGCGAATTCCTTTTGTAAGCACTGAATCTATTTGCGCATTGGGCATTGTCGGCAACTTAAGCATGGCGGTTATATTTGCATTCAATGGAACCTTGCCCGAAAGCAAATGGGTTATTTCCCAGCGCCTCCTTTCTATGCGATCTAAATCTATTTGCCTGGCCATTTGGTTAATCTGTTTCTTCCATCTATCAGGTATGGTGATATTCGCTACCACAACCGAATCAAAATCTTCATAACCTATTATGTCCGTGATTTTTTGACCTTGCACAATTATTTTTAAATTCGGCGTTCTGTAAGCAAGCTCTCCCGGATAAGATTTTTTCAAATAGCCTTCCGAACGATCTGCAACAAAAGTCCTATTCAAACCTTCATGGCTATACTCATTGATAAAATGTATTCTAGCCACTGTGCCAACTTGCTCATGATCGCCTTCCATAGTGGTATAATAGCTTTGAGAAAAAACCTCCATTTTCACAGGCTCATCCAAATCATAGCTTATATTTGCAGATTTCTCGCTTGAACAAGCTGCCAAGAGAAGCGCCAACGCAAACAATAATTTCATTTCACAAGATCCAGTCTTTTTTCTGCTATAACGCTGTCGCCTACCGCAAAAGCTATGCGGTAAATGCCTGGGGTAGCAGTTCTCAGAATTTCCCTTGCCATCAACGGCTTGTTATCCGGNCCTTTTACCACNGCTTTGGCATCGGTGCTCTTAACCGGCTGNGAGCGTTTGAATAAAATGCGATCGGTTTCNCCCTGATAAATCCGCAATTCAACCTCTGTGGACTTAAACGGCTTGTTGCCATTATCCATCTGGATAACTATTATATCATTTGCCTTAAATGTGGAAGTCGTGTCTGCCACAACTTTTGCCGTAGCATTCCACTCATGGCCCAAAATAACCACAGGCTCATATTCGCTGGCTTTGCAACCAAAAAAGAGAACTATAGAAAAAGCGATAAAACGAAACATGAGGATAATATAGAAAATTCCTCAATTTCGCATATCAAACGGATCCTGATTCAGGCATTTTTCCACAATAAACCTGGGCCTCTGCTTGGTTTCCAGATAAATTTTTCCCGTGTATTCGCCCACAATGCCTATGGAAAGCAAAATTAAACCGCCAATGCTCCACAAAGAGCAAATCATGCTGGACCAGCCCGAAACCGTTTCGCCCGTGGAATACTGAAACACAGAATACCCAATCATAAGCAAACTCATTATGAAAATTACTATGCCCATAATAGTCACCATTCTTATGGGTTTTATTGAAAGCGAAGTTATGCCTTCAAAAGCGAATTTCAGCATCTTTCCAAAAGGATATTTGCTCTCCCCCGCCAGCCTCTTCTTGCGCTCGTAATACGCAATCCCCGTTTTATAGCCTAGCATGGGAACTATGCCGCGCAAAAATAAATTCACCTCTTTGTACTCTTCCAAAGCGTTCAAAGCCTTTTTGCCCATCAATCTGAAATCGGCATGATTGTAAACTATGTTTGCTCCCAGCATATGTATCAACTTGTAAAAACAATGCGCTGTTATGCGCTTGAAATACGAATCTTTTGTCCTTTTAGACCTCACCCCGTAAACAATCTCGCAACCGGCAACGTGCATTTTCAGCATATCTTCAATCACGGAAACATCATCCTGCAAATCCGCATCTATGGAAATGCTAACATCCGCAAAATCTTTGACGGTCATCAAACCGCATAGCAGAGCGTTTTGGTGCCCTCTGTTTCTGGAAAGCTTTATGCCTGAAAAATTCCTTGGATGATGTTTATGCAAGTCTTCTATCAATTCCCAAGTGCAATCTTTTGAGCCGTCATCCACCAATACTATTTTTGACTCTCTGGATATAAGACCGTCATCTGCGAGCCGCTGCACAATTACCTGCAATTGATGCGCAGTCTCCGGCAAAACTTCCTTCTCATTGTAGCATGGAACAACTATTGCCAATACCATAATTAAAACTTCCTTTTTATATCTTCTATGGGCATCTTCATAAAAACAGCCTCTCCTCTTGGAGTTTCATAAGGATTTTGTAAAGATAGTAAATCTGAAACTATCGCTTTCATTTCTTGCGCAGAAAGCTCTGTTCCAGCGGAAATAGCGGAGCAATTTGCAAAGCAAAGCGCATTTTTTCTGAATATATCGCTTTCTTTGCTTTCCCGAGCGTCTTCCAAAAAACCGATAAGCGCACCTCCGGCAACCCCAATCCGCAAATGAGCCGGAATTCCCCGCAACTGCCAGGTATTTATGCCAAAAGGCTCCATATAAAAACCCAATTTCTTAATATCGCTCTTTTGCGCATCCAAAATCGGAGACAAAACCGCAGGAATCTCAACCGTTTCAGGAAACAAAAGTTCCTGGCTAGCCAAGCTCTCGCCATTTTGCAGCGCTTGCAAAGCCTGCTCAAAAAGAAT
>WQSA01000106.1 GCA_009788135.1 Candidatus Fibrimonadales bacterium | reverse complement strand
TCTGGGGGGCATGGGCGGCATGGGCGTGCTTGGGTTGCGCCTAAGGGGAAGAATCTTTGCTTTAACGTGCTTTTGCCAACGGAAGGTTTAAAGCCTGAATTTTACGCTCCAACAACGCAAATTGCAGCTATAACCTTGGCAAAAATGCTGAGAAAAAAAGGCATAAGCGCAGATGTTAAATGGCCAAACGATATTTTTGCAAACAAGCATAAAATCTGCGGAATTATTTCCGAGCTTATTTGCGAAAGGATTTCACTGGGAATCGGCTTAAATGTGAACACCGAGAAATCAGACTTTGCAGAGCTTGACCGTTTGGCTACCAGCATGTTTATTGAAACAGGCGAAGTTTTTGACAAAGAAGCGATTTTGCTGGAATTTTTAAGCGAGTTTAAAGCAAATTTTGAGATTTTGTGCGAAAAAGGATTGCTGCCTTTTATAGAGGAGTGGAAAAAAATGGGGTGCTTTGTGGGATATAACGCTCAAGTTGAAGGTGTGAAAGGAATAATAGAAGCTGTGCAAGACGACGGTTCTTTGCTTTTTAGAACGGAAAACGAGTTGAAGATTGTTTATAGCGGCGATTTGGAGATATAATAAACGCTGACTTTGTTACCACTTGCCTATATTGCCTTCCGGAGCGATAACTTCCAATCGGTCTTCATCTTCGATTAAATCGATTACATACATTCCTTTTTCAAGAGCCAAATCTCTTGCATCTTCATCTATTGATATTCCCGCAACTGCGGCGTAAAGTTTTTTTCCTTTTAAGCCGGTTATATTTTCATGTTTGCGCAACAAATTCAATCTTTCCAGATGTTTGTTCACCCATTTTACGCTCAAATCGGTTTTTATTTCCACTGCCATAGCTTCGTCTCCGTTTTCAAGCCATAGGTCAACTTCTACCAAAGTCTTTTTATTTTCCCTGTTTATAACTTTATTTGGTCCTAAACGAGTGAAGCTATGCCCAAACTGATTCATTTTCCCGCATATTCCAGGAACCAAAACCAATTCAACAACATCGCCTAAGCTGCGTCCTAAATAACCGATTTGCTGATTGAGGTTATCGTTCATTCGAGCGATATACTCTCTCCATTCTCTAGCTTCTTCCTGTGCTCTGCGCTCTGCTTCTTTGAGCTCACGGCTGGTTTCCTGGAACTTGCGATCCGTTTCCTGGAACATGGCCCATACTTTTTCAAAATTCAGTCCTTCTTTTTCGGACATAAAAACTCCTTTTTGCAAATTTCTATTACAAATATAATAAAAAAATCCGAAAAAAGTACAGAACCCCTTCATTTTGCAAACAGTTGTTTACATTTTTGTGCATTTTTTTTGGAAAGTTAGCTAACTCAGTCTAAGTTTTACCTTTCTATGATTTTTGTATTGATATAATTTTTTATTATATTTTTAATTTTTTCTCTATCTTCTTTAGGACAATTTGCTCCTATGGTAATAGACTTGACTTCCCAGTTTACATAATCGTTATCGTTTTTAATACATATTATGCCACAATCAGCATCTCCGTCTTTAAATTCCAATCCATTCTCTTTCCGTTTAGCGCTTTCTCTTATTGCAGGCCAGTTCGCTGAATTTAAAGATAGCCTAGTTTCCTCTTCCCAGCGATATTTATCTCTTTTATAAAATAGAGCGAATTTAGTCCAACCGCTAGGGCTAAAAAATAAACCATATTTTGCTCTAATGTAATAATTGATTTCTCTTAAAAAGTCAAAATCATAGCCGTTGTCATAGTACACATTGCCATCTTTAAAAGGGCCGTTATTATCGGTTTTTGACTTAAAATTATACTCTATGCAAACATTTTTATCGTTATCTCCATATTCCGTCCAATGTTTAGGCGAAGGGTTTCTTGTCAGGCAATAAATGTAGATTTGCTCTCTATCTTCATCCATCGGTATTTTATATTTGTTATTGCAAAGCCAATTTTTGATTTTTGTATCATAATTATCTGGAATCATCCTGCTTATATTGCCAAGCCTGTACCAAAACTCTTGATATTCCAAAGGGTCGTTTTCCTCATTCTTCTTTAAGCTGGTTAAACGCAAGTCGTTATTTTCTAGCATTTCTATTGCGTGATTTGGAGATTTAAAAGCATATAAAGAATTATTCAAATCTGTAATTATTCTTTGTCCAAAATATTTAGAAAAGGGACAATAATAGTTAAAGATAATCCAAGGCGGATTACTATTTATATAGGTCAAAAACTCTTTATACTTATCAACATTTATGTCTCTGTCCATGGTGTATTTTTTTAACACTCGTTTAATAACATTTATTATATCATCCTTAGTTTCCTCATCCAGCTTTTCTGTATCTGTTAACATTTTTCTCTATCTCCTTTTTCCCCGTTTGTTTTGCCTCGCCAAACTCTTGGGAACACAGAGTCAGGCAAGTTTCGCACCACTCGGCGCAAATTCTTTTTGTTTCAGTTGTCCCGCAGACAACGAACTGAAAACAAGCTGGACTTACTGCCGTTGCTCCTGCCCACTCCGCTGTCGTCGTAGTACATGAGCCGGTAGTAGGCGCTAGTAGCACTGCCCTCCGTACTGCTCCACCAGTAGCCGCCATCTTCGATGCTGCCACCGTAGTAGCCGTAGCCGCCCGGCAGGGCCGAAAAGCCGTAATCGTCCGTGCCATTGCCCTCGTCCCAGCCGCTTGTAGCCTTAAGCTTAGACCCTGCTGTGGAGGCTCCGCCGACAGCAGTCAGCAACTCATCCCACTCCGCATTGGTGGGCAAATGCCAGCCCTGCGGGCAAACCCCTTTATGCGGAAGCAAAAACGGCACATAGCAATTCACTCCACAGCTTGCCGTTCCGTAACGATAATTATTCCAATTCGTTTCCTCATCTACCAGGTCCATTGCAGTCCGCCAATCATACAGGCGGCCGTATCTGGCATTGAGGCAGTCGGAATCGGCCAATTTATCGCCAGAAGCCGGAATGCACTTGCCTACAGTATAACGGCTGCCCGTGTCCCCGTCGTATCTCAAATTCTCCGCCATCCACTCCTGCCCGCCTATAACAAGGGTTTTGTACTCCCTGTCATCCCTGCTGTCGGTCAATTTCCCGTATAGTTTCGTTGCTCCATCGGAGCAGTAGTGCGTTTCGGTGCTGCCGCAGCCAGTAATAGCCGCAACGCTGGAAGAACTCAACTGCACGGACGAGCTTAGCCGCACAGACGAGCTTGAGGGTTCGGCTATGCTGCTGCTGGGAACAGAACTTGAAGAACTTGAGGGCTCGGCTATGCTGCTGCTGGGAACAGAACTTGAAGAACTTGAGGGCTCGGCTATGCTACTGCTGGGAACAGAACTTGAAGAACTTGAGGACTCGGCTACGCTGGATATGCCGCCGATATAATTGCTCCCGTACGGGTCGTAAACATTGTCACGCTCCAGCGACTGACAGCCAAAAAGAAAAAGCAAAGATAAAGCAAGCACTAAAACCATATATGAACTCCTATTCCAGCGGCAAGCAAAACGCCACCCGCCGCAAATGAAATGTTTCTCGCAGTCTTGGCATCGTCAACCGATTTCCAAGCCTTGTTGAAATCCTGCTCGGAAACAGACGCATCCAAATCGCTGTATTTCTTATGCTCGTCAACAGCCGTGCCATGCTGCATATAGCCGTAAACCAAAAGACCCGCCCCAACCGCATCAAGGGCAAGCGCAACCCAAAAGCTGGCATTGCCTTTCTTTTCAACAGCCTCAACCTGAGGGTCAATCTTTTTAGGCGGCTCTTCAGGCTTGGCAACAACTTCAAGCTTCTTCTCTTTCTCCAAAGCAGGCTTGGGAATCTTCTTAAACAGGCTGGGAGCCTTTTCCCGCATCGTTTTAAGCAAACCCATCACATCCCTGCTCTCCGTGACGAAACTGCCCAGAAGATGCCCGCTCATGGACTCGTAAAGCTCAACCGTAAGCGTAAGCATACCGCCAAAATCGCCCACGAAACCCTGCGTAATGTATTCTGCGCCAATCGCCCTGCCAATCTCAACAGCGCAACTCTCAGCCAAGCACTGCGCCTCTTCCGAATCAGGAGGCAGAAGCGATATAATATTGTCTCTGGTAAGAACGGCATAGCTTCCCTGCGGAAGCGTTTCCCGTGCTATGGTACGCAATTCATCCGTGAGATGACGGTATTCCGAAAGCTTCAAGCTCATCTCGCCGCTGGGAACTATTTCCAGAACGGCAACCGTGTTGACGGCGTGAACCAAAGCGGCTAGGAACAGGGGCAAGGCTAGAATTTTGCGTAGATGCGTCATTTTGGGGAATATACAAATCTCATACAAATGTTTTACGGACCCGTTGCACACAGGTGCTATCTTAATCCTGTAAATTATTCAAATTCTGGCCAATTCTGATTCTGACAAAAGGGTATTAAATTATAAATGCTCAATCTCATCTTCCGAAAGGCTTGTCATTCTCGAAATTAAAGTTGCATCAAAGCCTTCGGCCTTCATTTGCCGCGCAGCCTGCAAAAGACGAGCCTCGCCAATAGCAATACCCTCAGCTCTGCCCTCAGCTTTACCCATAGCAATGCCCTCAGCCTTGCCTTCTTTAATGGCGGTCATCCTAATCGCATACTGGTCTCGTTCGTTCCTCATTTCTGCCTCATATTTTGCACGCTCACTTGCTGTAAAATTAGAAATTCGCGCAATGGCGAATATCTTCTCGAACACTTCCTCGCCGAACTGCTCGGGTTTGCAATTCAATTCATGGGCGTGGCAAAGCGAGAATAGAAGCTTGTCCTGCAATGTATGGCATTCATCCAAGCTCTTGGCGAACCGGGTCAGCCTCACAAATGCCATTTTCGCCTTTTTTCACGAAAATAAGCGAAACCCCTTGACGATTTTCAAAAATTTTTCTAAATTTTAGCCACTAAGCAATGCTTGATAGCTCAATGGTAGAGCAATCGGCTGTTAACCGATTGGTTCCAGGTTCGAGTCCTGGTCAAGCAGTATTACTTAACCATCTCCACAACTGTATTTTTTCCCATAACCTTTTCTTTCTTGTATAATCGGCCCGTGCTGTCGTAGTGAAACTGCTCTCCGGCAAGCTCGCCGTCTCTGAAATTCAGCGAATCTTTCAAAATTCCGCTTCTGTACCAAGAACGCCAAGCTCCCTCTTTTTTGCCATTCTCCCAAAAACCCAGCACCAAAGGCCTGGTTGAGCCTTCAGGATAGTCTGCAGTTGTGGTTTTGACTCCGCTTTCATAAGTTTCAATGCGATAATATTCGCCGTTTCCTAGCTTTTTGCGAACTTCTCCGTGAATTCTGTTGTTTTGCCAAGACGTGTCTTCAAAAGAACCTGTTCCGTCTATAAATTCTGTTCTGTCAAGCTGGTAGCCGGTTTCATCGTAAAGCGCCCACTCGCCGTTTCGCATGCTCGCTATCCAATGCTCAACTTTTCGAAGTTTTCCGCTTGCAAAATATTCAACCCACAAACCATTTCGCAGCCCGTTTTCAAAGTGCCCGACTTTGAACAAAGAGCCTCCCGGGTAATAAGACATGAAAACCCCATCAAACTTTCCATTGCGGCACTCCTGATAAAGCAAAGCTTTGCCTTCGTTTGAAAACGACCTGAAATAACCGATTGGATTTGCGGCGTGGCAGGAATTTTCTTCGACCAAAACATTGTTGTAAAGTTTTTTCCATGTTCCTGCAGCGGAGTCGTTTCTGTAAAATTGCTCGCCCATAATTTTTCCATTTTCATCAAAGAGAAGCCATTTGCCGTGTTTCAGTCCGTTTTTGTAAAAGCCTTGCATATAGGGTATTTTTTCTTTTGAGAAAAATGTCCATTTTCCTTCTCTCAAAGAGTCTTTGTAGCCACCGCTTTCCATTACAAAACCCGTTGTGCTCCATTTGCGGTAAGAGCCTTCTGGAACACCGTTTTTGAACGACATCTCTTCTGCTTTTATCCCGTTTCTATACCAGGAATAATACGCTTCTTTTTCGCCTTCTGGAGATACCATGTAAGCTTCTTTGGGAGCATCGTTGTCAAAAACCTCGATAATTTCCAAGCGAGATGGCTCGCAAGATAAGAGAAAAAGAATAAAAATTAGAAATGCTGCCATCCATGCACTCTCAGCTTTTTTCCATCCAAAAAAATGCCATTTCCGCAATTCGCAGTGCCAATTTTATGAATAAAAAATTTCTTTGCTAACTTCAAAATCTGTTTTCTCGCAGACTTCCTCGCTGTAAAAAGCAAGCAATAATCTTCTCCTCCGTTCAGCAGCATATCCCTTGAAACTCCAGGCCAAACAGGGATAAGATTTTTTTCTATTTGAAGCTGAACTTTGGACTGCGCGGAAATATGCTGCAAACTTTCGGAAAGCGAATCGCTTAAGTCTATGCAAGCTCCCATGCCTTTTATCTTTGCGAGAAGCTCGCCTAGTTTCAGCGGCGGTGCTGGAACCGAAGCATACGACTCTGCCGCCGAGCGGCCTGGATAGCCTGTTAGCCATATATCATCGCCAGATTTTGCCGCCGAGCGCAATACAGCTTTGCTCTTTGTTTTCCCGAAAACTGTGACCGAAAAAACTCCGATATTTCCGCCTACTGTGTCTCCGCCTAAGATTTTAACTTTGTGCTTTTTGCAAATTTTTGCAACGGAGTCCGCAATTTCGTCTCTTGTTTTTTTGCTCCAAGCTTTGTTTATGCAAACTGAAAATAGAATTGCTTTTGATGTTCCGCCCATTGCGTTTATATCGGAAAAATTTGAGAGCAGGCATTTTTCAACCGCTTGCGCAGGGGTGCTCCAGTCCAGTCTAAAGTGAGTTCCTTCTACGGACATATCGGCGGAAATAAGATAATATCCAAAAACAAAGGCATCGTCTCCTACGCCTTTTGCAAGGCCGCCAGCTTTGCGAAGCAGGTTGTTAATGAAACCAAACTCACAATTTTGCATAAACTTCTTCCAGCGAAAGCTCGTTCTCTGCCATCATGCAAGCGACGTAATAAAGCGTTTGCGAAAGTTCCAGAGCCAGAGCGTCTTTGCCTTCGTAGCGTGCTGCCATCCAGGATTCCGCTGCTTCTTCCACCAGTTTTTTGCCAATGCCATGAGAACCTTTTTTAAAAAGCTCAGTTGTGCTTTTGCCTTCCGGCATTTTTTCCTTGCGCTCTTTTGCCAAAGCGAAAATTTCTTCAAAAGTCATGGTTATAATTTAGAAAAAGCGTTCCTAAACGTTTTCCTGTGAATTTCGCAGAGTCCGAATTCTTTTATTGCGGTTAAATGAGCTTTTGTTCCGTAGCCTTTGTGCTTTGCAAAGCCGTAGCTTGGAAACTGCTCGCTGTATTTTGCCATCAGATTGTCTCTGTGAACTTTTGCGAAAATAGAGGCCGCTGCTATGCAAGCCACTCTGCCATCCCCTTTGATTATGGGCATTTGCACGGCTTTTTCCATTTCTCTTATGTATAAATTTCCGTCAACCAAAATTTTGTATGGCAAATTTTGCTCTATTAATTGCGAAGTAATTTGCTCCAAAGCTCGCCGCATAGCCAGGAAATCTGCGTTTAAAATGCCTATTTCATCTATTTCCTGAGCGGACGCTTCGCCTATGGAATAGAATTGGCAATAATCTGGGAGTTTTTCAAAGATTTGCTCGCGAAGATTTTCGGATAATTTTTTGGAATCGTTCAAATTATCAGGCAAGGACATCACATTTTTCAGCACTGCGGCAGCAGCAACAACAGGTCCAGCCAAAGGCCCTCTGCCAGCTTCGTCAATGCCAATTAAAACGCAATTTTCATAAAGCTTTCTTAACTTATGTTCAGCTTCTAAAAGAGTTAAATTTCTCGGCAAAAGCGATGCATGGTGAAAATTCATTGTTCGGAATATAGTAATAAAAAAAGGCTCCCCGCCAGAGGCAGGGAGCCATAACCCTTCTAAAAATTATCCAAGCAACCCTAAGACCGATTGCGGCAGCGAGTTGGCCTGCGCCAACATGCTCGTCGCGCTCTGCACCATGATCTGGTTCCTGGTGAAGTTGGTGGTCTCCTTCGCGAAGTCGGTGTCGCGTATGCGGCTCTCGGCGTCCTGGGTGTTGAACTCGAGGTTCGCTATGTTGTTGATCGTGTACTCAAGGCGGTTGATGTA
>WQSA01000105.1 GCA_009788135.1 Candidatus Fibrimonadales bacterium | reverse complement strand
TCTAAAATCGTGGGATTTATATATACATTGTCAAACGGAATTTTGCCCAGATTCTCCTGGCTGAAAATCACCATTCTCGCTACCCAAAGAGAAATAATATCCCTAGCAGTCACCAAAACCGAAGTCGGATAAAATGCGTTGAGCAAATCTGTTTGCTCAGGCCAGCCCATTGTGCTGTGAGGCCAAAGCGCAGAACTGAACCAGGTATCCAAAACATCGGGATCACGAACTAAACCTTCTATTTGCAAATCCTCTTCCAGAGAACAAACCAACCAATTCCCATCCTCCGCTTGAAAGAAATGAATATCGGATCTATTGGCGAATTGAGAATTGAGAATTGAGAATTGAGAATTATTTAAATGCCATATCGGAATCTGATGACCCCACCAGAGTTGCCTGGAAATGCACCAGTCGCGTTTTTCTCCTAGCCAATTCAGGTAATTTTTTGCGTAACGTGCTGGCGTGAATTTTACTTCGCCGCTTTCTACTGCATTCATCGCTCGCTCTGCTAGCTTGTCCATTTTTACAAACCATTGGTCGCTTAAATAGGGTTCTATTATCGTTTTTGAACGGTCGCTTTTGCCTACCTGCATTTCATGGTCTTCTACTTTTATCAGCAAGCCTGTTTTTTCCAAGCCTTCAACAACGGCAGCTCTGGCTTTTTCGCCTTTTAAGCTTTTGAATTCTCCTGCGTTTTCGTTTAGGGAACCGTCTTCGTTTAAGATGTTGATCATAGGCAGTTTATGCCGGAGACCTGTGGCGTAATCGTTTGGGTCGTGGGCCGGAGTTACTTTTACCGAGCCTGTTCCGAATTCCTTGTCAACTAAGATTGCATCTGCTATTACAGGGATTTCTCTGTTTACAAAGGGAACTCTTAGGGTTTTGCCTATAAATTGTTTATAGCGTTCGTCTTCGGGATGAACTGCTACTGCCGTGTCGCCGAGAATTGTTTCCGGACGAGTGGTCGCTACGGGAATATAGCCGCTTCCGTCTGCTAACGGGTATTTGAAGGTCCAAAAGTGGCCTTTTACAGTTTCATGGTAAATTTCATCGTCTGCAACGGCGGTGCGCAAATGAGTATCCCAGTTTACCAAGCGTTTACCTCGATAAATAAGACCTTTTTTAAAAAGATTGAAGAATGCGTGGCGAACCGCTTTTGCGCACATCGGGTCAAGCGTAAATCTTTGCCTGTCCCAGTCGCAGCTTGAACCCAGTGATTTCAACTGGCCTGTGATGCGAGCTTCGTATTCGTCTTTCCATTTCCAAATTCTTTTTACCAACTCTTCCCTACCCAAGTCGTGGCGAGTCTTTTTTTCATCTTGAAGCAATCTTTTTTCCACAACGGCCTGCGTAGCAATGCCAGCGTGGTCTGTGCCAGGTATCCAAAGCGTGTTTTTGCCAAGTTTTCTGTTGTAACGAACCAAAATGTCTTGAATAGTGTTGTTAAGCGCATGGCCAAGGTGCAAAGCGCCTGTTACATTAGGCGGTGGTATTACAATGGAAAAATGCTCCGAAGCATTGCCCGCAGGTTTAAAGTTTTTTTGCTCGTCCCATTTCTTGAGCCAATTGCTTTCTATTTCTTTGTGATTGTAGCGTGTTTCCATGCTGGGAATGTAGAAAAAAATTACAAAACCCCAGCCACATTCAGTTGAACATTCTCAACTCCCTGATAAACATTAGAACGAACCTCAAAAATCAAATCAACACTGCCTTTTTGAAGCGAATCCGCTAAATGAGTTTTATTGAACGCTATGGCTGGAATGGAAGTGCGGCCCTGAACTGCATAAAAGCGAACATGACCGCCATTCACATGCTTGAGACCCCTAATCGCAACCTTGCGTGCCAAGAATACCGGATAAGGATTCTCGTTGCCAAAAGGTTCCAAACGCTTCAATTCTCCCAAAAATTTCAAACTAAGTTCGGAAAGAGAAACCTCCAAATCATAATGAACGCACTCCTCCATAACGGGAACAAAACCCTGAATTTCAGCTTGCTCTTCCATGCGAACTCTGAGCTCGCTTATCTTTTCTGCCGCCATGTTAAAACCTGCAGCCTTCACATGACCGCCCCAACGGATAAAAATATCTCGGCTCGGAAAAAGCGCAGCGTGCCAGTTGAACGACCCGGCAGAACGAGCGCTTGCAGCAGCAATGCCATCGCTCTGAACTGAGATAATCGCAGTCGGACGCTTGTATTCCTGAGCGACTCGCGCCGCAACAATTCCAATAACGCCAATGTTCCACTCCAAAGCGTCTATTATCAAAACTTTTGGCAAATTGTTACCGTAAATTTCCTCAAGTCTTTTATTCGCCTGATTATGAATATCCTGCTCTATCTTTCTGCGCTCGGCGTTGCACTCAGACAGCTTCGCATACAATATCTCAATTTCATCCTTGTCTTTGCACAAAAGAAATTTAAGAGCCGAATCCGGGCTTTCCATTCTGCCAGGCGCATTCAGCAACGGAGCCATGCGATAATGAATATCGTTGCTGTTCACAAACTTTTTATCAGTCGCATATCTCTCATATAAAATTTGAATGGGAAGACAATCGGAATCCAAAAACTTGCTCATTCCCTTTCTAATCAAACAGACATTCTCCGCACTCAAAGGGACTATATCCGCTAAAGTGCCAAGCGAGACCATAGGCAAATATCTTTCCAAATCGCTATGCGGCTTGCCGGTTTTTTGATAAAGAGCATGCAAAAATTTATAAGCAACGCCCACTGCGCACAAAGATTTATTCGGATACTCGCAATCATCCATAAAAGGATCTAAAATCGCATCTGCATCTGGCAGGCCATCTCCAGAAGGCTTATGATGATCCAAAACCAAAACCTGCATTCCAAATTCTTTTGCCGCCTTAATCTCGTCTATCGCTGTTATACCCGTATCCACCAAAATCAGACTTTCCGCTCCGGAATCCCTCATTTTTTGCAAAGTTGCTGCAGAAAGCCCATAGCCTCCGTCAAAACGATTCGGCAGCATGCAATTCACAGAGAGTCCCCAATTGCCGAGCGCAGCCGCCAAAACCGCCGCTCCGGAAATTCCATCCAAATCGTAATCTCCATAAATCCATACATTCTTTTTGCTTTCGCGCATAGCGCAAGCCCAATCTATGGCTTTGTCCATGTTTTTCATCAAAAATGGATCGTGCTCGCTATCCAAGTCCCAGTTCAACCACCTGTCAGATTCTTCAGGCGTTTTAACGCCTCGCAAAACCAGAATTCTTGCCAGAAGAACAGAAACTTTATGCCTCTGCGCTATTTCCATTGATAATTGAGCGTTTGTCATATTGCCTTTTGCGCCAACCTCAGCGCCATATTTTGAAGCGCATGCTCGGCAGAAAACTTTTTCGCAAGCATTGCCTGTAAAAGAAAATTAATGCTATGTATATAAGCAGGGCATTGCAGTGCTAAACCTTCTAAAAAAAATGCAACTGTATTTATATTTTTTTCCTTGTCTTTTTCCATTATTTCCTGCGCGCATAAAATAGCGGCAGAAGCATCGCCTTTAAGCGCAAGTTCTGCATAAACCGTTATTTTTTCTCTAAGCGCAGAATAATTTGTATCTATGGCAAGCATGGCTTTGCCTGCAGAGCCTGCGGCAAATTTAAGAACATCTTCTGTTGGCACGCCGTAACCATAAGATTTCAAAATCTCTGATATTTCGCTGTTTTTTAAAAAAGGAATTGAAAAACTTGTTGAGCGAGAGCGTATGGTTGGCAAAAGCGAATGCCTGGAATTTGCGGTCAATATAAAATATGTATTGGGCGGAACATCTTCAAAAGTTTTCAGAAGCTTGTTCGCCGCATTTTCATTCATTGAATCTACATTTGTTATTATCACCACGCGATTTCCGCCGGCTTTCAATTCAAAATTCTTCAGCAAATATTCCACCATTCCAACAGAAATAAGAGCAGACTCTGTTATATGCCCTGTATGATACGGGTTCTGCATGAATTTTTGCGAAAGTTCCGCTGTTTTGGCATCTATTTTTATAGTTGAATCCCTTTCTTCTGCAGTGCCATCTATGGGAATCAACCAAATAACAGGCTCGTTGCTGTTTTCGCAAAGCATTTTTGCAAGTTCCATGGCCACGAATTTTTTGCCTATGCCAGCTTGCCCGTCCAAAAGCAGCATCTGCGGAAAGCGCCCCTGCTCGTAAGCATTTTTTAAAGTGTTCAGAATGGGNTATTGCATTANACAACCTCTTTAAGCACAGCCATAACCGCTTCGGTTTTTGCNGGCAAGCGATGTATTGCATTTGCATATTTAGAGGAAATCCCATCCAGTTTTTGTTCGTGNTAAGCGGCTTTGAATTCAGAGAATTTTAAGCCGTGCGCTGTGCTTANAACAACAACGCTTTCTTCATTTGAAATTAAACCTTTTTCTTTTAATTTGAACAACGCTCCCAATGCAACGCCTGTNTGCGGGCAGCAATAAAGCCCTATTTTATCAGCACGATGAGCNGCATCCGAGAGTTCCTGCTCNGAAACCTGTTCTACAATTCCGTTGTAATCTTTTATGGCCTGCTGCGCTTTAGGGTAGCTAACCGGNTTTCCTATTTGAATTGCGCTCGCAAGCGTTTTCTGGGCTAGAACCGGTTCAAGCTTATCAAAATCTCTTTTATATGCCTGGAAAAACGGATTTGCGTTTTCCGCTTGCGCAACTATTATGCGAGGCTTTTTNTCTATTAAACCAAGCGCAAGCAAATCGTCTATGCCTTTTGCAAGAGCGCTNACATTGCCCAANTTTCCGCCCGGTATAATCAAAGTATCGGGAAGCTGCCAGCCAAGTTCCTGGCAAAGTTCGTAGCTAATGGTTTTTTGTCCTTCAATTCTGAGCGAGTTCATGGANTTCGCCAAATAAATGCTTTTGTCTGCAGTTGCTTCCTGCACAATNTTCATGCATCCGTCAAAATCCGTNTCCAAAGCCAAGACTATGCTGCCGTTTGAAATAGGCTGCACAAGNTGCGCCACGGAAATTTTTCCTGCGGGCAAAAATACTATGCTCGGCACTCCGGCTCTTGCGCAATATGCGGAAAGCGCTGCGGATGTATCGCCCGTGCTTGCGCAAGCCACGGCTTTTATCGGCACGCCTTTTTTTACCAAATGATTGACCTGGCTAACCAAAACCGTCATGCCCAAGTCTTTGAAACTGCCTGTGTGCGAATTTCCGCACAATTTTACATGCAAACTTTTTAGGTTGATTTCTTTTGCCAATTTTTGCGCATTGAAAAGAGGGGTCCACCCCTCTTGAAGCGTAACTATATCTTCAACAGGAAGCTCCGGCAAAACAAGCTCGCGCTTGCTCCACACTCCGCTCAAATCGGCAGGCGCAAAACTTGCGCGGCGGCCGTTGAACAAAGCTTTCCATTCTTCAGGAGAACGTGATTTCCATGCAGAGCGGTTATGGCTAACCTCTAAAAGAGAGCCATCGCTCCCTCTGTAAACAATTTGCGACAAAGGGTATGCATCTTTGCCGCTTATGCTTTTAAACTCCGCATGAAACACTCTATTTAATCCTTTATAACAAGCTCGACTCTGCGATTTTTAGCTTGGCCTTCTTTGGTGCTGTTATCTGCAACAGGTTTTGTCAAGCCATGACCTACAGCTTCCAAACGGCCTGCTTCAATGCCTCTTCCAACAAGGAATTGCATAACTGCTTGAGCTCTCTGTTCGCTGAGTTTCTGGTTGAAATCTGCAGAACCTACGTTATCGGTGTGTCCTTCAACAACAACTTTGGATTCGGTTAGCAAGCTCTGGAGTATGGCTCCGATTGCTCCCAAATTTACCTGCAACTCTTGCGTAAGGTTTGCCTTTCCGGTTTCGAACAGAATGTCGCTCATGGAAAGAATTGTACCTCTGGCGTCTCTAAAAACGCTTATAGCTTTGCTTTGCATGGCATAGAGCTTTTTCTCAGCTTCTGCCTTTTGCGCAGCGAGCAGAGAATCCTTCTCAGCAAGTTCTTTTTGCTTTTTGGCAAGTTCCTCTGCCATGCGAGCTTGCTCCTCTGCCTTTTCCCTGTTCAGAGTTTCCAAGCGGGTGCGCTCTGCGTCCAAAGCCGCATTTAAAGACTTTGCGCCTTTAGCATCGCTGGTCCACAAGTCTATAAGCGAATCCTTCACATCAAAAATATCCTTTTGCACAGCGAACTGCCTTTGGGTTAAGGAATCCAGGCTTTTGCGAAGCGCTGCATTGGTTTGCTGAATTTTGAAGAGGTTAACCGCAAGTTCGCAGTTTTTCTCCTCTGCATTATAGATTTCGCCTTTGCGCTGATCTTTTTCAACGTCTTTCAGCACCTTTATTCTCGCTTCCACCATAGCATAAGCGCGGTTTGTGGCAACGTCTTTTGGATATGCATCTTTAACGGCGGCAAAAGAGGCTTCGCATGGAATCTGAACTGCCAGTGCAGCAGCGGGAGCTGGAGCGCTAGCTTCTTGAGCGAACAAGGTAGCGGCGCATGTTAATATTGCTAATACTTGAATTTTCATAAAACCTCCTTAGCGGTGTATAACCTGTTCTTTGGGTGCATTCTTGCGTTCCTGCAAAACATTGCGGTAAACGCCGAGATATTCATTTGTAGCGGTCAGGTTATCGGCCGTCTTTTTGTTTTCAGCGGCAAGAGCTTTCTGTTCCTGCTCCAGCATGGACAAATGAAGCCTCAAAACGGCTTCGTCAGCCAAAACGAAAGCCTTCTCTGTTTGACGC
The DNA here is from genome assembly GCA_009788135.1 of Candidatus Fibrimonadales bacterium. Lineage (GTDB taxonomy): Bacteria > Fibrobacterota > Fibrobacteria > Fibrobacterales > Fibrobacteraceae > Fibrimonas. Next base: position 1,397 of record WQSA01000105.1, on the reverse strand, counting down.
TCGTTGTTTTGTTTTTCGGCAGCCTCAATTAGAGAACCTGCTTCCGGCGGAACCGCAAAATTATTAGCTTTTGAGAGTTCCACAAGAGTTTTAGCTTCCATTATCGTAGAATCGACAACGGCAGCCCTTTTGGATGCGCACGAAGCCAACAGGGCTGCGCACATCGCTATGAATAGTACTTTCTTCACAAAAACCTCCGTGAGTTTATGATGGGGGTAATATAGAAATTTTTAATCCTGAAGGCAGCGAACAGAGCGCAAACTGGTTTTGAGGTCGTAGTATCTGAGCACATTGCTGAAGTCAAAGTAGTGCATATACCAGAAGTAGGCACGAATAGCACTGCTCTCAGTAGAACTCCACCAGTAGCCGCGGTTGCCAACATTGAGAAAACTGCCATTCGAGTTGCCGTAGCCGCCCGGCAAGGCCGAAAATCCATAGTTGTCCGTACCATTGCTAGCGCTGTTCCAGCCGCTCTTCGCCTTCAGCTTAGACCCAACGCTTGAAGATCCGCCAACAACATTCTCCAGCGTTTTCCATTCTGCATCGCTGGGCAAATGCCAGCCTTTTGGGCAGGCTTGCCTTGCCATTGCCCAATCATACAAACGGCCATACTTCGCACAGTTATCCGACTTATTATCATAACATTTGCTGCCAGAAACATTGTAATTCAAATTCTCAGCCATCCAAATCTGATTGCCTATTTTAACTGTCTTGTATTTCTTGCCATTTCTTGCATCTGTTAAAACACTGCCCTGCACAATGTCAACGCTGCTTATGCCATCTTGAATCAAAGGCTCGGAGGGGGAAGCAATTTCCTTGAACATTGCAGGCGCTTTCTCTCGAATCGTATTAAGAAGACCTGTCAAATTTTTGCTTTCTGTAGTAAAACCGCTAAGAAGATTTCCGCTCATGGATTCATAAAGTTCCACAGTCAAAGTAAGCATGCCATCAAATTTGCCAACAAAACCCTGCGTTACATACTCTGCGCCAATCGCTCTGCCTACTTCAATTACGCAACTCTCGGCAAGGCACAGCGCTTCTTCCGAATCCGAGGGCATGAGTTGCAAGATATTATCGCGTGTTAAAATTGCATAGCTGTTTTTTGGCAAAGCCTCACGTGCCTTTGTNCGCAATTCGTCCGTTAAGTAGCGGTATTCCATAGCTTTCAATTCCATTTCCTCCGCAGGAACTATTTCTAGGACAGCAACGGTATTAACAGCGTGGATTAAAGAGACAAGAAAAAGAATTGCCAAAGCCGCTCTCATCATGTTGGGAATATAGAAAACGTCTGAACCAGTATTTTCTCACTGGTGGCCCATAAACATTTCAAATTTGTTTTATAAACATCATTTCTAACCCTATAAACTAAGATGGCAGGCTTTCGCCTGCCAAATGGC
>WQSA01000104.1 GCA_009788135.1 Candidatus Fibrimonadales bacterium | reverse complement strand
GCGCATTCTTCCCATGCCTTCGGTGCAGTAAACAAAACGAGCAATGCTGCAAGGAATGTTATTTTAGATTTGTTCATAATGAACTCCTATGTCTTAAAATGCAAAAAGGCAAACTTTCTCTAGCTTGCCCCTCAAGCTTTAATATATATATTTTTTTGACAAAACATTAACTTTTTTTCAAAAAAATGCAAAAATGGCGATTTTAAGCAGAAAATCCACTTTTGCATTAAAAGCTAGAATACTTTTGCCCGCCAACCAATGTTTTGCCTTTATACACCGCCATTTGCCCAACAGGCAGAATCCAATAACCCGCAGCGCGCAAATCATCTATAAGCCCTTCTACTCCTGCCGCATTGTTGCCGGTTGCGGTGTTGAACTCATGAAGATTCACTATCTTGCCATCGNNGGCGCAAGCCTTTACATTGNTTCTGATTTGAGCAGAATTTATGCCGTTATAGTCATTGCTCCAGCAACTGACNTCTATCATCGGCAAGTTTAAAGCTCTGCAAACATTATCAACGGCGCCGCCTGCATAATCAACGCTGGGCGCACGGAAGAGAGTAGGATTTGAGCCAGTGATGTTCTTAATTTTATCCGAGCAGTCCTGCACGCTTTTTTGGCTGGGATTTGAGCTATAACCGTCAGAATGGTTTGCCAATTCGTGCCCTGCGGAATGCATAGCTTGAGCTGCTGCCAAGTTGCTAGTTATGTTTTGCCCTATCAAAAAGAATGTGGTTTTTACTTCTTTTTTTGCCAGCGCAGCAAGCAAGCTTTGCGTTTGGCTGCTGGGACCATCGTCAAAGCTCAGGGCTATCACTTTCGTAGGCTTTGAGGCATAACCCAAGCGTTTCCAGTTTGCCTCTATTTCAGCGTCCATGGCAGCTTTGTCCGTAAGAGGATTGAACGGCCCTTCGCTACTGCTACTGCTAGGCAAGACGCTGGAAGAACTGCTGCTGGACAGGACGCTAGAAGAGCTACTGCTTGGCAGGCTGCTGGATGAGCTGCTGCTTGGCAGGCTGCTAGACGAACTGCTGCTGGGCAGAACGCTAGAAGAGCTACTGCTTGGCAGGCTGCTAGACGAACTGCTGCTTGGCAGGACGCTAGAAGAGCTGCTGCTGGGCAAGTTGCTAGAGCTACTGCTTTGCTCTGCTTCGCTGCTGCTAGAATTATCAGGCTCCGAGCTTGAACTGCTAGGTAGGTTTACGGGACTGTTTCCTTCGGTATTTTCTCCTGAGCAGGAAAAAACAAAGAATATGGCGGCAATCAAAAATTTAATATGCATATATACCCCTCCAAGGTTGTTACTAGTTAATATAGAAAATGCTACCTAAACCTCTCCCTCTCCCTCAAAAACTCATCCCACTCGCTTATGGCTCCCAGCGGGGTTTTTCCAGAGGTGTCCACTTCAAAACCCATGCTCTTAAGCGGAGCAACGGATGCTTTTAAATACTCCAACGCTTGAATAGAACGAACATACTTGTTCTGCAACTCGGTCAAAAGCATTTCCCTGTCGCGAATATCCTTATCTTGGCTAGAAATTATGGAGAACAATGTCAAAAGCCAGCCAGCTAGCAAAATGAAAAAGACTATCGCAACGCCAGGAGCAAGGCGCAAACCAGTGCTCCGCTGATACGTTATGCCAGCCGCTTTCAGCTTCTCCCAAAAGCCTGTATTTTTTCTATAAGACTCTTTTGAATCGTGAATTTTGAAAATGTTGAAAAACGGGCCGAAAAATTTTGCGCAGTCCTCGTTGTGGAAAATGAAAACCAACTCGGAATCCTTGCCCCTTACAAAATTCAAATATTCCAAAAACATGCTCAAATAAGCCTTGTCTTTGAACCTCGCCTGTTCAATGTTCACAAAATAAATCTTATTTGAACCTTCAACCGCAGAATACAAACGCTCGCGCATGCCAGGAAAATGCTCGGTTTTCAAAACGCCTTTGAATTCAAGCAAAGTCTCGTTTTTGAAAATCTCCATAGCAAAATCTAAATTCTCGTTCACGACAAAAATCCTCCACCGTTCAGCTTAATGCGCAAATGGCAAGTCTCGCTCTCCTGACCCATCAATTCCACTTTGCGAAAAACAGCAATCCTAAGACCCTGCGTGGTGCTTGGAGCGGCAATAGGACCTATGCCCAAAATTGGAGCACACAAAACATCCGCATTCTTGCTAGCCTCAATAGAAGCGCCAATGCCCAAATATCTGTCCCGGAAGGTTATTTTTTTCACATTATTGCAAAAAGCATTGCTTAGCTCGGTTTTTATCTTTTTTCCCTGAATTTTCAATGATTGACCGCGAACGTCATCGCAACGAAAACCAAGGCAAAGTTCCGTTGCCAGCTCGCCGTGAAAAGCGTTGAAAGAGGCGTTTGTAATCGATACGCTCATCAAAAGCTCAGATTCATTGTTCTTCAAGCTGAAAACTTTCTCCACCCTAAACGAATATTCCCTTCCTGCATGAGACACATTCTGATAACCGGAAAGCAACACCTGAACCTTATATCCCTGCGTTTTAATTGAACTATCGTATGGTTCTAAAAGAGCTCCCTGGCGGTCGCTTATCCACGAGTTTCTCTGGTCCGAGTTTTCAAACTCAAAAGGACAAATATGATCTATAAAAAGCGGAGAAATTTCGCCATCGTCTCTCATGGAGCAAGCCAGCTCCGAAAAAGACGGGCGATACGCCAGCGAGCGCATCCAGCCTCCGAGAGCGGGTTCAATTAAACATTCCACGTAAGGATTGCTGAATAAAATCTGCTGATTGCCGTCCAAGAAAAAACCTTGAGTGGAAAATCTTATTCCGTCTTGATCCTCGCTGTCTCGCAAGATTTTTTCGGCCTCCATAACAGCGCGATTTGCCTGAAATCTCACAAAATCTCGCTGCATTCCGTCTGCGGCATTTTTAAAATAGCTTTGGGGCATAGCTTTCAACAACCCATCATAAATCTTTTTCTGAATATCGGAATCGCTCAAAGAACGAGCTTTGAAATACACATTCAAAATTCTCTTGTGCAAAAAATTTATCTCCGGCATTCGCAGAAGAATATCTCTGCAGCTCGGCGCAAAAGATGAATGCCCCGTCAAGTTCACCTTGCCAGCCGCTTTATGCTCATCAACCGCATGGCATAGCAAATGATGTTCAAGGTCAATTCCTTCTGCGCCTGCGGTATCCAAAGCTTGCAGCCACTCGCTGCCAAGAACAACTTCGTCAAGGTTTATTTGCAAAAGAATGCAGTTTACGCCGCCCAAATCATTGAAGTTTTTCAGCGAATGTATTATTTCTGGGCGCAGGTTGTTTTGAAAAGATTGCGATAAACTTTGCGAATAAGTTAAAATTCGCATAAATGAACCGCCATATTCTGCGGCAAACCATCCTGATACCGTAGCTTTTCTGCCCAATGCCTCTTGAACGGAAACATCTGGCATAAAAGCGTATTCAAAACCGCTTTTCTCAAGAGTCTCTATCAGGTCTATTTCCCAGGCATGGGATCTGCAAAAATAACCAATAGGCTCCATCAAAGAAATCAAATTTTCTTTATGTTTTTTGAGTTGCAATTCTTGAAGTTCTTTGGGAAACAAAGGTAGCATGGCATCGTTATAAGTTCCGCCCAAAAATTCCAATTGCCCGTTTCCCACGAATTCTTTTAATTGTTCTGCCTCGCGCTTCAGGGCTTCCAGCATTCGCCCTGTAAAAAACACGCTCAGTTTCAACAATGGCCTTCCGGAAAGCAATCCGATTATTTTCTGAGCCCAAACCTTTGCAGCCAAGCTATGCGCATTTTTTTTATGCGGATCATAAACCGGGTAAAGAGCGACAGCAAATTTCATAGTAGAGAATTTAGAAAGTTGCGGGGGTAGGAAATCGGGGTTCAGACGTTTTCTATTTTTCCCCTATGCACGACATTCTGGTAATTGGTGCTGGCATTGCCGGCCTGACCGTGGCTCTGAAAGCTTCGGAAAGCGGCAAAAGCGTTTTGTTGCTCACAAAAGGCGCAAAACCGGATGGCTCAACCAACTATGCTCAAGGCGGCATCGCTTCTGTAACTTCACCCGAAGATTCTTTTGAAAGCCACATCGCAGACACTCTGGAAGCGGGAGACGGATTGTGCAAAAAAAAACAGGTGGAAATCTTAACCAAAAACGCTCCGAAAGCTATTGAACAACTGATTAAATGGGGTGTCAACTTTACGCCAGATAAAAATGACGATAATTACTTTGACTTGCACTTGGAAGGCGGGCACAGCTTTCGCCGCATTCTGCACACCGCAGACTTGACCGGCAAAGAAATCATGCGCGCGCTGCTCGCAAAATTAAAGCAGTGCAAAATAGACTTTCTTGAACATAGCACCGTTTTGGATTTGATTGTGAAAAAATCCCGTTGCATTGGCGCAATTACAAACAGCGGCGCAATTTATGCAAAAACCGTTGTGCTGGCAACCGGCGGAGCAGGGCGGCTTTGGCTGCATTCCACAAATCCTCCGGACGCTTGCGGAGAGGGAATCGCCATGGCATACCGTGCCGGAGCTGCGCTTCAAGACTTGGAATTTATGCAATTCCACCCAACAAGCCTTTACGCTCCGCAACTCAAAAAAACATTTCTCATTTCAGAGGCTGTTCGAGGTTTTGGCGGAATTCTGAAAAACCACAAAGGCGAAGAATTTATGAACGAAGTTCATCCTCTCCATTCGCTTGCGCCCCGCGATATAGTAGCTCGTGCAATTCTGAACGAAATGCAGCGCACCGGCAAAGACTATATGTATTTGGATGTAACTCATCGCAAAGCCAAAGACATAAAAACGCATTTTCCAAACATCTATGCAAAGTGCCTTGAATGCAAAATAGACATGACCAAAGACTGGATTCCCGTAGTCCCCGCAGCGCATTACATGTGCGGAGGCGTACTCGTCGATTCTTACAGCAGAACAGCGCTGAAAGGTCTTTACGCCGTAGGCGAAATTTCAGCAACCGGAGTGCATGGCGCTAATCGCCTGGCTTCAAACTCGCTCTTGGAAAGCGTGGTATTTGCGCTAAGAGCGTGCGAAAAAATGTCTAAATCAGAATTCACAGAATTAAAAAAAATACAGAATTATAAATTCTCAACTCTCAACTCTCAACTCTCAACTTTCTCAAAGCAGAAAAAAGAAATCCAAACAATTATGTGGGAGCATTGCGGAATTGTGCGCTCTATGAATGGGCTGAAGATTGGATTGGAGAAATTGAAGAAGTTTGATGATATTAAGGACATTCAATTTCGCAACTTTTTGGAAAGCGCAAANCTTGTTGTGGAATGCGCTTTGAAGAGAAAAGAATCCAGAGGGCTTCAATGCTTAACGGATTNTCCTAAGAAAAATCCGAAAAGCTTAAAGCATTATACTATAAAGAAACGCTGATTTACTTGAAATCGTATCTGAAATTCAACTCATAACGGTTCAAGCTGCCGCTGTCTGTTTTGTCGCCATTGGCCTTTTTAGCATAATCTGTTGACAGGGTAAAATACTCAAGCGTGAGCTTTGCAGCAGAAGTGAAATTGTAGCCTACGTTTGCGAATATAAACATGTTGCTTTCGCGAGAACCAGGTATTATTGTGGATTTGCTAGCATCTTCCACATTCACCTCTCCGTCCAGGCTTTCCATTCCAATGCCGGTTGCTGCGGAAAGATTTGATGGAAGTTTTGCAGACAGAGCCGCCCAAAAGCCCATCGAGCTTATGCCGTCTTCTCTAACCTTCTGAGGATTGCTCGAGCTTGTATGGTTCAAACCCAAGCTTCCATCGCCATAGCGAGTGAGATTCTGACCCATAAACCATTCTCCGGTAAGGGTTAGAATGTCCATTAAAGGAGCCGATAAATCAACGCCGATCAAATTGGCGCTTGGGCCTCTTTTCGCGCGATTGTCATCATCGGCATTCGCAGCCTCGTCTTTGGCAAAAAGACCGGAAACGCCCAGCGCCAAGTTCGCTTTTTCGCCGGCCCACGTTGCCGGGAGCTTCACGCCCAAACGGCCTTGAACAGCCGGAGAAGAAGAAGCCACATTGTCATCTGCTCTCAAGCGGTCATGCGTAGCGGCAACAGCCAGTTCAGCAGGGCCAAGAGCCTGAGTCACGCGAATCTGCGGGCGGCGGTTGCCTATGTTGCCTACGCCGTTGAGGCTGCTTGGGTTTATTGAAGGCGGGTCAAGCGGAGTGACTACATCATCTGTCATGCCGAATAAAAGAGTGGTGCCCAAACCTTTGTAATTCACGCTGCCCCAAGACTGCCTTACGCGAAACCCTGAAGAGCCGTTATGGTTAGAGTAGCCGCTTGCTCCGGCGAAATCTGCTTCAAATCTTCCTTTCAAACCGGGCTCGTCTTCTTTTGAAGGGCCTTCCAAATTCAATCCAAGTCTTGTGCGGGCAATGCTGAGCGTTGTTCTGCCCTGAGCATCTTTGTTGGCATTGGACAGAGCATTTGCCGACCAAAGACCGTTTGTCAAACCGTCCTCATAAGACGAATTCAACTCCAAACGTCCGTATAATTGAACCTTCGTTCCGCCTGGAGTTACAACAGGAGCTGCATCTTGCGCGCTTGCGATTGTGCCAAAAGCAAGCAAAGCAGCGATAGAGATTTTCTTCATAAAAGTCCTCAGTTGAGTTAAATCATATATAATTTAGATTTTTTTTATTAAAATTCTGTTATGGAGCATTTAAGATTTTGTTAAGAAATTTATTGAGAATGCTCTCTCTATTGCTCGCAACCCATGCAAAATCATTGTCTATAAGCTGATGTATCGGATCTGTATTAAATCCTTCATAACTGCCGCCCTTGCCTGTAGAGATAATTGGATAATTATTTTTATACAAATCCATAGCCTCATCTGAGATTGCCCAGTCAAGGAAAGTTTTTGCCGCTGAGTTTATGTTCTTCTTCTTTATAAGAGCGTTAGCTTCCATATCCCAGCCAGAACCATCAATTGGGAATATCGTAAGAACAGGAGCGCCATTTTTTCTCTGTCTTATCCCGGCATAGCCAAAACTTATTCCAACCACGCACTCGCCGGCAGCAGCCATTTTCGCAGGTTCAGAGCCTGCATGCACATACTGTCCAATATTTTCATGCAATTTTGAAAGGTAGTTCCAACCTTTTTCAGTATCTTTGCCATTCAATTGCAATATGCCCGCAATCGTGAAAAATCCCGTGCCGGAAGAACTCGGATTAGGCATTGCAATACGCCCTTTCAACTCAGGGCGCAACAAATCGTTGAAAGATTTAACCTCATCTGCCTGAAGCCCAAGTTTGGAAAGCTCCACGGCATTGACTATAAACGCCGTTTCCCTGGCATTAATGCCAACCCAGGTAGGGATAAGTTTATCAGACTTGAATTTTGGCAAGATTCTATCAATTCCTTTGGGAGAATATCCTTCAAGCATCCTGAGCTCATCTAAAACAAGCATGGAAGAAGCTGCAGTGCCCCACACAACATCCGCTTGAGGATTGTCTTTTTCCGCTATAATCTGCGAAGTTATTATGCCAGTGGATTCGCGCGTAATATTCACCTTTATATCGGGATATTTTGCGTTAAACGCCTGTAAAAATTCTGTTGCAAGTTCATGTTCCATAGCCGTATAAACGGTTATAGTCCCCTGCGTCTCTTCTTTGCAACCGCCCAAAAACAGGCTCGCAACAACCAGCGCCATAAACATACGATAAATCTTCATAAAGAAAATATAGGTTCTAAATGTTAAGATTTGGTTAAGGGGGAGTTTCTTTTCGGTTAATAATTCTGTTAATTTTTAAAATTCCAGCCAATTCCGATTCTGAAGTTTTCTATATTACAACCATGCTCCCACTTGAGTCTGCCATATATAAAAGCTACCTGGAAACGGCGGCTCCTAATTTGCTCAAAGCAAAAGGGGACCCGTGGAAAGTTGAAATAGATACGCTTTTAAAGCATTACGGTTCCTTTTTGCTGGACGGCTGGGGAACGCTCTATGGCAAAGATAATTTTGTTTACCCCGGCGTTATGGAGTTTATGGCAGCGCTGCGCAAAGCGAATAAAAATATAAGGCTTATAACAAACTCCGCATCTCGCACCGTAAAGCAAATACAAGACGACCTTCGCCTTGCAGGCTTGGACTTTGAAGCTTATGAAATTATATCTTCCGGCAGCTTGCTCGCTGC
>WQSA01000103.1 GCA_009788135.1 Candidatus Fibrimonadales bacterium | reverse complement strand
GCTGATTTTATTTTCGGTAAACCAGCAGTTTTTTTTGCGCGGAACGTTGGTGCGTTCGTTCTTTTTTTCTTCGAAGTTCATTAGTCTGCATCTCCATAGTCTAAGTCAAAGCCGTCAGTAGAATCAGTAGAGCTTACATGGTTCTGGTCATAGATTATCTCGGTCATCGGGTAATCTGCGAGCGTTAAAAAGCGCAATATATTTGTGTTTATATTGAATCCGCGTTCCAAGTCCAGAACAATGTCGCTATCTGCCTTGTAATAGAATATTACATAAAAACCGTGCGTTTGTTTGCGGATTGTGTAAGCGAGCTTGCGCTTTCCCCATTTGTCGCATCTCTTGACTTCGCCCGAGCGCGCGAGGATTTTTTTCTCAACGGAGGCGATTTCTGCCTCGATTGCTTCATCTGAAATCATGGCATCGATAACAACCATGGTTTCGTAGTCTTTTATACCCATAAATGTTCTCCCTATGGACTTTAGCCCGCCCCCAACATTAGGAACAGGAGGTACCTGCTTTTTTTGCAGGTGGGATAAATATAGAAAAAAAATGTGAGGTTGTCAAGGCAAATTTCTAAATTCCCATTATGCATAGCCGCCTCGAAGATTCATATATCAAAATCCTTAAGGATTTAATCAAAATTCCTTCAATTAGCTTTGAAGGATTTGACCACAACAATGTAAAAAAATGCGCAAATGCCGTTTTTAACCTGTTCAAAAACCATAATTTCGACAAAGTGAAGTTCTTAGGCCAAAAAACGGGAAAACCTGCGGTTTTTGCTCAACTAAACGGGAATCCTAAACTGCCTTCCGTGCTGCTCTACGCTCATTACGACGTGCAACCTGCTGCACCAGAAGCTTTTAACCCTTACATTAAAGGCGACAGACTTTACGGCAGAGGAAGCGCTGACGATAAAGCTGCGATAATACTCCACTTAACTGCTGCCCTGATTGCCAAAGCTGCTCTGGGCAAAGACTGCCCCACTCTCAAAATCCTGGTTGAAGGCGAAGAAGAATGCGGAAGCCCAAATCTAAACGCATTGCTCAAAGAATGCAAAAATCTTAAAAGCGATGTTGCAATTGTCTGCGACTCTTCAAACTGGGACGAAACTACGCCTGCAATTGTGAACTCGCTTAGAGGCGTGGCTTCAATGGAAGTAGAAGTGAAATCCATGGAAAAGCCTCTGCACAGCGGGCTTTGGAGCGGGCCAATCCCGGACGTCGCTCAGGGACTTGCGCACATACTGGCAAAACTGGAATTGCCCAAACATTCCGCTAAAACACAAATGCCATATAGCTCTAAAAAATTGAGAAAAGAATGCGAGCTGCTCGGCAAAACGCAGATCCTTGTAAAAGAAAACGAAATTTTAACATCTCTCTGGAAACAGCCAAGCATAACAGTGACCGCAATAGAAGCCGGCAACAGAAAACACGCTGGAAATGTTCTGCAAAACAGAGCTTGGGCCAGAATCAGCATAAGAATACCACCCGGAATGAACACAAAAAAAGTTTTAAACGCTGTACAAAAAAACATAAAAGCATCCTGCCCATGGGGGCTTCAGCTCTCCATCAAAACCGAAAAAGGAATTTCCGAGCCTTGGGAAACGAAAACAAATAATGAACTCTTCAAAAAAATGCTTGCGGCTTTGCAAAAAGGCTATGGCAAAAAAGCTATGGTCATGGGTTGCGGAGCCTCCGTTCCCATGGTAGCGGCTCTTAGCAAAGCGTTCAAAGACATGCCCATTTTGCTTACAGGCGTAGAAGATCCGAAATCCAATGCTCATGGAGAAAATGAAAGCGTATCGCTTGCAGTTTTAAGCAAAGCGATTGTGAGCGAAGCTCTGTTCTTCGCTGCACTGGGGGGGAAATGACCATAGAAGAATCGCAAAATGAAATGAAAGCTATCTTCGCCGCCTTTGAAAATTCTGACGACAAATGGAAATTCCTGCTGAAAATAGCAAAAGAACACGAGGGAATGAGCGCCGGTTTAAAAGAGGATAAATTTATAATCAAAGGTTGCGCAGCGAAAATGTTTTTGGTACCTGAATTCAAAGATGGTATTCTGCATTTTCACATGGACACCGAAGGCGGCGAAAGCACGCCGCTTTTGAGCAGAGGCTTGGGAGCGCTCGCTTTGAAAATTTATAACAAGCAAAAACCTTCTGATATTTTAGCAGCAAAACCGGAATTTTTTCAGGAAATAGGTTTGCAAATAGGCTTAACGCCAACCAGAGCAAACGGATTCGCAAGTCTTTTGAAGCAAATTTATATGTATGCAAAAGTATATTCCTTGATTCAAAAATGAAAACATTCTCAAAATTCAATATCGCAGTGCTAATCTTATTCGCTGCATTGATTATTTCTTTGATTTCAGGATATAAAATCTTAAAAGACAAAATTGTATATCATCTCTCAAGCCCAACGGATTTAGGTTCCGCAATAATAATACCGGAAGGATTTGAAGCCGATTTTCCATTTAAATTCAGATGGAAATCCGTAAGGGTTAAATTCAAGCAAGGCACTGATTTGTTTTTTGGAAATCCAAAAATTAGTTTGGACCCAAAGCTCACAACCAGGCGAGAATTGCTGAATATTTCAATAGACAGCGTTTATGCAAAAATAATCCCGGGCGATAGTACAAAAAGCGAAGATAAATTGACAACTATAAGCCACCCGGATTTATGGCTGCCTTTTAGAGTCTCTATAAATGCGAACAAAGCGGCGATTGAAGTCAAGGAGGCAGGAAATTGGAGTTTAGATTCTCTTGCTGCGATAAAATCCGGACGGGAAAAAAGATTTTACATAAGAGCCAAGGATATCAGAGGTTCTCATCTGGCGAAAAATCTGTTCTTAACCGCTGACTATAGATGGAACGAGCGATTTGCAGACGCTTCCATTTCCGTTTCAGATAGAATAAGCGACTCCATAAAGGTTATGATAAATGCTCCGAGACTGCATCTGGAAGATCTATCTACGGAAATAACAGCAAACGTAGCAAATCTTCCGTTCTGGCTAAAAGGCAAATGGCCAGATGCGGCGCCAAATATAGAGAATATAGCTTTGCAGTCAAATGCATCTGCCAATATTTTAACAGGCAAAATAGACTTTGATTTATCTTTGAGAACCAAGATGGGAAAGCTTTGGCAACTGCCCGCTTTTGATGTTGCAATAAACGCTTCGGGAAACAATTCAGGCATTTCTCGGAGCGAAATTTCCTTAATAGGAAACAACGGCGAGAGCGTTAGATTCAAAGGCAATATAGACATGAATTTAGACGGAAGCGGAGAACTGGAAGCGAAAGGAATAGACATAACTCTGGGGCCGCAAACCTTGCCCACGGATGTCAAAATTCACAGAATTGCAAAAAGAGGAAAGGCTATCTCGGCAAATTTTACAACCGGAGCCGGCTCAAATTTTATCGCAAGCATGGCAGACATGGACAACCCTATTATAGTATTCTCCGCAGACCTCGCTCCAAAAGAACCGTGGGCGGTGCAATGGAGCGGAGACGATATGCTGAGACTCGCAAGTCCTACAATTTTAACGGGATCTTTTTCTTTTAAAGAAACGCTGCTCAAAGCAAATTTGAAAACAAAAGTTCCATACGCTTATTATGCAGCCGCAGAAGACTTTGAAGTTTCTCTTTGGCTGGATTCTAAAGGCATTCATTTTCCAAAGGGCACAATAAAGCGCAGAGGCTATGAAAACGAATTTTCTGGCGAAGTTATATGGGATAAGGAATATTTTGCATTCAAACTGAATCAGCAAGGCGGCGGCGTAGCGGAAGTTTACGGAACCTTCAGCCCAAAAATAGATTTGTCTTTGAAAAATGTGAATACAGTTGAATTGCCTTTCGCTGATACAACAATGCTAAAAGGCTACAACGGGATTGTCACCGGAACTTGGAATCACGACTTTGAAATAGAAAAAGGCTTGGCCTCTGTTTCGCTATCCACTGTTATCAAGGATTTCGCCGTAAACGCAAAAGCGGATATTAAAATGCACAGAGATTCCCTGGCTGCAAGAAATGTTGAAATAGAGCATAATAATAAGAAAATAGAGGGATCTTTGCTCGCCTTGCTGCCTTTCAAAAACAGGGAAAATTTTGACATTTTGCGAACAAACATAAATATTTCGGACATGGATTTGACCTCGCTTTTCGCCATGTTCGGAGATTCTACTCTTTCAAGCGGCTATGCCAACGGAAAGCTGAAATTAGACGAAGAAAACGGTTTGCAAGGCAATATAATATTCACGAAAATCGCATTGAGAGGTTTGAATTCCAGTACAATAAATTTTCCGAATTTATACCTTGAAGCAGTTGGGGATTCCGTAAAAATTTCCAATCGCTTATTTTTGGGAGGCGAAGGTTTGTGGAACGGCACTTTGAAAGCCGTAATGAATAAACCAAAAGGGAAAAGCGATTTTCCGGTTAATGTCTCTTATACGGCGAATAATATAGGCAATAAAGGAAACTTAACATTCAATGGGTTGCTCAGCAAAGATTTTAAAAATTTATCCGGAAATATAAAAGTGCTAGGAGATTGGTTTTTGCCAAGCGGTGCCGGCGAAATAAAAAATGCAAATATCAATATCGCCGCAAGAACTGCGCTTGGGAGAAACGCTCTGGATTCCCTCACAGCAACGTTCAGCGCCAAGGAAAACATTTATGAAATAGAATTTTTCAAAATACCATTTACATTCAGCGGAAGAATTAGAAGAGGAATGCTCACTGCAGATTCTATTTTCATTTATGGGCAAAACGATGAGCAAATAACGGCAAAATTGCAATTTGACCTAAAAGAAGCTAACATAAGAGACTTATCCTTCAACACAAAGCAATTTACATTATCGCTGTTAAACGACCAACTTATTCAAGTAAAAAACGGATCAGGAAGAACCGCTTTGGATTCTGCCGGAATAACAATTTTTGCGGAATTGCCATCAATACTTTACCGCCTTAATAACGCAGATTATGGAGATGCAGAAGCTCTCCTAAAAGGGCAAGCCGTTTACAGACTTCCGTTTCAAATCGGGCAATCGCAGGCAAATTCCCGCATAACGGGAGATTTTGAAATAAGCAAGGCTTCGTATAAAAAAACTTTGGACTTGGTACCAGACCCTTTGCATATCGATAGAACCTGGAAACGCATAAATAAATTTTTAGGACCGCTTTTAAGGGAGTCCAGAGGAAGCGCAAGCGAGCGAGCGGCTTTAACCAGCCGCCCAACGGATCTCAGAATAAGAATTCAAACAGGAAGAGAAGCGGCCGTTGTAAACACGAATTTCGCCGCATTCTCATTTGTGGTAGATGTATCCGTGCTTGGAACCACCAAAAACATTTTGCTCTCCGGAGACATAAATTCCATAGGCGGCGGAAAACTTGGCTATAGCGATTTTGCCATGTACAATATATCTTCTTTGAGGATTTTTTGGCAAAGCACATCTATAAAACAGGGTGAAATTGATTTGCGTTTGTCTAACCATTATCAATTTTGCCTGAACAAAGAAGAGAATTGCGATATTTTTGTGGACATGACCGGCCCGCTTGCCAAACTCAATATGCAACCCTCCACAAATTGCAATGTTGAAGCTTCGCCTGCGCTCATCTATTACAGCATGCTGTTAGGTTGCATATCGGAAAACTATGACGATGGAACCGCTATTGACCGAGACAGAGTTGCCGGAAAAATTTTCGGAAAAGCGATGTCTTCTACCATAAATCGCATTATAGGCGGAAATATGATTGGAGATATAGACTTTAAATGGAAGTTGCTCAACGATGTTCCTCAGGATGAAGACACAAATTATGTCCGAGTTCCTATTAGCCTTTCCAAGTGGGTTAAAAATTTAGACTTGGTTTTTGGTTACACAAATACAAACGAAAATAGTACAAACCCTCGCTATGACAAATCTTATGAAACCGGTCTTCGCTACACTTTGCCTATTTTTGATTCTACGGATATAAACCGCAATTTGATAGATCCGTCTTTGGATATCAGCACAAATCTAGTGGCACGCAGTTATTTTCCAACGGAAACAGCCGGAGACGAAACTCGTTTGGAAAAAAATGTAGGATTGCTTTACAGGCACAGATTTTGGGATCCATGCATTTTAGGCATTGGCCAATGTAAGATGGTTGAAGAGTGAGAAGTATTCAGGGAAAGTTTTATTTACGCAGGAAGGATTTAAGATTGTGATTTCTGCGCCGTTTTTATGCGGAGAGTTCAGGGAAAGCAAGCTGAAGCACATTGCCATTCTGTGGTCGTTGTAGGTTTCTATTGTAGCAGACTTGATAATTTCGGGAGGGTTTATTTCTATAAAGTCATCTCCGGCAACAACCTCTGCGCCAACTTTGCGGAGTTCGTTTGCCATTGCGGAAATTCTATCGGTTTCTTTTACCTTCCAGCTAGCTATGCCGGTAATTTTCGTTTTGCCTTTTGCATAGCAGGCGACTGGGCAAATTGTCATAGCCGCATCCGGAAAAAGAGTTGCATCCACAGTTATTCCGTCAAAGCAGCGAGGCAATACATCCAGAAACATCACATCGCCTTGCAAGCTGTCTTTTTCAATGCCTTTCACAACCACATTGCCTTTTGTTATGGCAGCGCCGGCCCAGAAATAACTGGCAGAAGAAGCATCGCCTTCTATATTAAGCTTTTGTCCTTTGTAAACGCCTTTTTCTACTTTAAAGCTTTTGTAATCATTGTTTTCCACTTTTATCCCGAATTTTTCCATCAAGCGCATTGTCATATAGACATAGGGTTTTGATATGAGTTCTCCGTCAACAATTATTTCCAAAGCTTCTTTGCAATACGGAGCCGCTATTAAAAGCGCGGTTAAGAATTGGCTTGATATATTTCCTTTTATTCTGACAGAACCGCCGTTTAATCCGTTTGCATTTATTTTCAGCGGAGGGCAGCCTTCGTTTTGCAGGTATTCTATATTTGCGCCAAGCGAGCGCAAGGCTTCAACCAAGTCTTTTATGGGTCTTTCATGCATTCTGGGTTCGCCACGCAAAATATATTCTCCGGTTCCTATGCACAGAGCCGCAGTCAGGGAGCGCATTGCAGTCCCGGCGTTGCCTAAAAACAAGTCGTTCTTTTTATTTTTAATGTTTTCCAAAGCATCTCTCATGTATTTGGTATCGTCGCTTTCCAGAATGCCGGTAAACTCGCTCTCCCCTTCTGCCAAATACGCCATAAGCAGCACTCTATTGGAAATGCTTTTTGAGCCCGGTACTTGAACCGTGCCGTTAAAATGCGAGGTTGGCAGCAGAGTTATCATAATTCAATACTCCCTGTTTCATAATGAGGTGTCTGTATGTGGTATTTTGGTAGAATGAGGGGTTGTGCGTTGCCATTATTACTGCTGTGCCGGTTGCGTTTATTTTTTGGAAAATTTTATAGACTTCGTTTGCATTGTCTGCATCGAGGTTGCCGGTTGGTTCGTCTGCGATTAGGAGGTATGGGCTGTGTATCATGGCTCTGGCGATTGCCACTCTTTGTTGTTCTCCGCCGGAGAGTTCTGTTGGCGTGGAATTTTTCTTTTGCAGGATTCCAACGATGCTAAGCGTTTCCAGAACTCGTTTTTTGATTTCCGTTTGCGAGAAATCTGTAGAAACCAGGAGCGAGAGCGCTACGTTTTCAAAAACGGTTCTGTCTGAGAGCAGTTTGAAGTCTTGGAACACTATCCCGATTTTTCGTCTTATAGCCTGCACCCGTCTCAGCGACATTTTTTGGCTGTCAAAGTGTTCTTTTCCAAAGTCTATCAAAACCTGTCCTTTGCTTTTTTTATCCGGAAACTCGTCCATGTAAATCATTTTCAGGAGCGTAGTTTTACCCGCTCCGCTAGCTCCAGTCAAAAACACGAATTCGCCTTTGTTTATTTTCAAATTGACGTCTAAGAGAGCGGTATTGCCGCCCGGGTAAGTTTTGGAAACATGGAGGAAGGAGATCATGGATTAAGCGAAATATAGAAAACGTCTGAACCACGATATTGCAAATAATTCAGAAAAGGTTAAAAAACAATGTAGCAATTAAACCTTCGTTTAAATTTTGACGTTATTTTGACAAAAAAATGACTTTAAACGAAGGTTTAATTGCTACATTGTTTTTTAACCTTTTCTGAATTATTTGCAATATCGTGGTTCAGACGTTTTCTATATTTCGCTTAATCCATGATC
>WQSA01000102.1 GCA_009788135.1 Candidatus Fibrimonadales bacterium | reverse complement strand
CCTCAGCTTACAAGCTGGAACTATAGTTTAAATCGCAGATTCTCCTGGTATGGAGACTTCAACGCAGGGCTTCCTTCCAAAAACGGCAAATATGAGAATAAAGTCTGGAATGCAGCCGTTGATTATAGCTTTTCTTTTTCAAGCACAAGGGTAGGCAAAAATACTTTCAGGGATGATTACAGGCATTTAGCCATGCTGTCTGCTTCTATTTATCCGAGCAGAAAGTGGAACTTGCAGTATTCTTCGCAATATTCGTTTGAAGAAGGGCAGTTCACATCTCATTCCTTGCAATTTTACCGAGAGCTTCATTGTTGGAAAATGGATTTCAACTGGCGACCGACAGGCGCAGCCCCAGGGTGGAGCTTTGCCATTTATGTTTTGGATTTGCCGGATGTCCGCTTGAGCGCTTCTAGTATTCAAGATAGCTATAACTATTAATTTCTATATTCCCTGCTATGCCGAAAATTTATGCAGCAAAATTTATAGATGGAACGCACTGGATTGGCTACAGCTGGCCGGATTGCGAAAAACGTGTCATGGGAAAGCCAGGCGTAAAATACAAGTCTTTCGTGCAAATGGAAGATGCGCAAGCTTGGATTACCGGAAAGAAAACCGTGAAGAAAGGACTTCGCGTTTATGTGGACGGTTCTTTTATGCCTTCAAGCGAGTATGCTGGCTGGTCTTGGGTTGCGGTGGACAATGGGGTTGAAATTGCCCATGATTTTGGTATAACTCCGCATCCGGCTGCGAGCCGAAACATAGACGGCGAGCTTTATGCCGCTTGGAAAGCCATGGAATTCTTGGCAAAAAAGCAGTTGAAAGGAACAATCTGCTATGATTATCAAGGCGTTGAAAGCTGGGCTACAGGCGAATGGAAAGCCAACAGCGCTGTATCGCAAATATACGTAAACAGAATAGCCGATCTAAAGGTATGGGCAAGCTTTGAAAAAGTGGTAGGGCATGGCGGCGATGAATGGAACGAAAGAGCAGACGATATGGCGAAAGGCGTTCTGATAGGAAAATACGTAAAAAAAACTAAACCTGCGCCAACAGCAGGGGCTGCCCCCCATAGCAGTCCAGTCAAATGCGGCCGCTCGGTAAATAAAAAACCAGCAAAAGCAAAGAAAACAACAAAACTGGCAAAAGCCATAAAAGCGATAAAAGCGGTTAAATCAAAAAAAGTTGCAACGCCTAAGAAACCTGCAAAAAAAGCAAAGAAAAAATAACGCCTGCCCCATGAAGGTAGTTTTGGATATAAACAATTTTTGGTCNCCTAGCGGTGGCGGCGTTCGCCATTACCATATGCAAAAAATGGAGTATTACCAAAAAAAACAGGANGAATTCAAACTCGTTTTTTTAATGCAAGANAGTTGCAACAGAACNGAAGAAATATCTCCGACATTAACCATAGAACACGTTAAAGCNCTAAAGGTTCCAGGCAAATGGTGGGAATACCGTTTTATCTACAGCGCAAATAAAATCAAACCCTACATAGACAAATATAATGCGGATATNATGGAAGTNGGTTCCCCATACGTTCTTCCGGCAGCGGTGCGCAGAGCTTGCGAAAGTTCAAAGAGCAAACCTGCGTTAACGGGTTTTTGGCATGCGGATTTTCCGGTTACGTATATTTACCGCCCGTTCAAAAAGATAAATTCATTCTTAGCGAAAAGAATGGAATCGCTGGCCTGGGCTTATGCAAGACATCAGTTCAAAAATTATAAAGGCATACAGGTTTCCTGCAAGGAAGTTATGCAAAGAATGGACGCTCACGGTTTGCAGAATTTGCAATGGTTGCCGCTTGGCATAGATTCATCTCTTTTTTGCCCAAATCAAAAAAACGAGCTTCTCGTTGAAGAATTGAAGAGCGGAGAGCCAGAGAGATTAACAATGTTTTTCCCGCATCGCTCCTGCAACGAAAAAGGGCTATCGCTTTTGCTGAACGCATATCCCATTATTTGCGAAAAGTTGGGTCTTGAACCCAAGCTTGTTTTTGCAGGAACGGGAAACAGAATAAACCTTGTTGAACAGGCGGTGAAAAAATACAAGCACGTAAAATACATAGGTTTTATCAAAAGCAAAGAAGAAATGGCAAAATGGACAGCTTCTTGCGAGATTGGCTTTGCCCTTAGCGGTTGGGAAACTTTTGGTTTTTCTATTTTGGAAGGAATGGCAAGCGGCCAATGTTTAATAAATGCAAATACAGGAGCAGCGGCAGAGCACGCTCGCGAATCTGGCGGAGGCATTATTTTAAACAAGATGACACCCAAAGCTTTGGCTGCCGCGGTTTGCGAAATTGCGAAAAATAGAGATGAAATGCGAGCCATGGGCGCAAAAGGCAGGGCTTATGCCGAGCGATTTTCCTGGGACGCTTGTTTTGAAAGACAACGTGAATTTTACAGAGGACTTGCAAATTGAGTTTAGCGTCAACAAGCATAAGAAGACCCGTTCTAACGATAATGTTATCGGCGCTTATTGTGCTTTTTGGTTCCATAGGTTTATATCAAGTTGGAATTCGAGAATACCCGGCCATAGATCCGCCGATTGTTGATGTTCGCACCACATACACAGGCGCAAACGCAGAAGTTGTGGCTAACCAAATCACGGAACCTCTTGAATCTGCAATTAACGGCATAGACGGAATTCGCACGCTTATGTCCACTTCGCGCGAAGAGCAATCCAATATAACCGTAGAATTCAATTTGGGCGCAAATATGGAGCAAGCTGCAAACGATGTGCGAGACAAGGTTTCTCGTGCTCAGCGCTGGCTTCCGGAAAATGCCGATATTCCCATAGTTTCAAAAGCGGATGCAAATTCTTCGCCAATAGTTGTGCTTTCGCTTGCCAGCGATGTTCTGAGCTTGCTGGAACTCACTGAGCAGGGTACGAGAATGCAGGAAAGAATTCAGACTGTGCCCGGAGTTGCTGAAGTCAGAATTTGGGGCATAAAAAGATATGCGATGCGCATTTATGTAGATCCGGTGAGAATGGCCGGAGCAAACTTGACAATAGACGCGATTAAATATGCGCTTGACAGAGAAGATACGGAGCTTCCTGCCGGACAATTGGAGGGAACTTCTGCGATTGTGAATTTGCGTTCGTATTCAAAATTAAAAAATGAAGATGATTTTCGCAATGTTATTCTGCTTGCAGANGGAGACAAGTTTGTTCGCTTGGGTGATGTTGCNGATGTTGTGCTGGGAGCGGAGAATGACAGGAACACGGTTAGGATGAACAAAAGACCGATGGTTTCTTTGGCGGTAATTCCTCAGCCAGGCTCTGACCAGATTAAAATAGTTGACGAAGTTCTCAGCCGCTTGGATGAGTTTCGCAGAGACTTGCCGGAATCCATTGTTATTCAACCGTCTTTTGACAATACTAAATTTGTGCGAGCGGCTCTTTCTGAAGTGCAAGAGACCATTGCTATAGCGTTTGTGCTTGTGATAGCCATTATATTTTTATTTCTCAGAGATTTTAAAACTACTTTAATTCCAATGCTAACAATTCCTATTTCATTGATAGGCGTGTTTTTTATTATATGGATTTTGGATTTTTCAATTAATATTTTAACTTTGCTCGGAGTTGTGCTTGCGATAAGCATTGTAGTTGACGATGCCATTGTTGTTTTGGAAAATATATTCGCAAAGGTGGAAGAAGGCTTGCCAACCAGAGAAGCGGCGGTTAAGGGAGTCAATGAAATTTTCGTTGCAGTTATTTCTACGACTTTGGTTTTGTGCGCAGTATTTTTGCCTCTGTTTTTTATGCAGGGATTTACGGGACGGCTTTTCAGGGAATTTTCCGTTGTTATAGGCGGTTCAACGATAATTTCGTCTTTTGTTGCGCTTACGCTTGGCAGTATGCTTTCCAGCCGTTTTCTTAAAAAGGGCGAGAAGCGCAATTGGTTTTACACAGCGACTGCGCCGTTCTTTGAAAAGCTCTCCTCTACGTATGCAAGGTTTTTGGGAAAGATTTTGAAAAGTCCGTTGTTTGCGATTCCGATTATTTTGATATGCGCAGTGGTTGCAATTTTTGCATTTATGAATTTGCCCAGTGAATTGGCTCCGCTGGAGGATCGTTCCAGAGTTAATGTTCAGGTCACCGCTCATGAGGGTGCTCCGTTTTTGTTTATCAGCGATAAGATGAAAGTGATAGAGAATTTGATTTTGGATAATGTGCCCGAACTTGACCGCGTGCTTGTGCAAACCGCTCCGGGNTTGGCNGGTTCTGTGAATAATGGCGCTGCTTCTATAATGCTTGTTGATCCTCCAAAGCGCAAAAGAACNCAGCAGGAGATTGCGAACAGTTTAAGAGGAATTTTNTCTCAGGTTGAGGGCGTTAGAATTTCAATTCAGCAAGAGCAGACAATTCGAGTCGGTTCACGTAGCGGTTTGCCTGTGCAAGTTGTGGTTAAGGCTTCTGAGCTCGATTCTTTGAAAAAATATTTGCCCGACCTTATGGATAAAATTCAGCAGAGCCAGCTTTTGACTATGGCAGATGTGAATTTGAAGTTCACAAGGCCGCAGCTCGATGTTGAAATGAACAGGGATAATTTGCGGGCATCTGGCATTGCGCCACGTGATGTTGCGGGTGCGTTGCAGCTTGCGTATAGCGGTATGCGTTATGGATATTTTTTAAAGGATGGCAAGCAGTATCAGATTATGGGAGAGATAAATTCTCAAAACCGTGCTACGCCGGCTTCTTTGCAAACTCTTTATCTGAGAAACAACAGGGGAGATTTGGTTTCTCTGGATCAGCTTGTTGATTTAAAGGAACGTGCGGTTCCTCCGTCTATTTTCAATTATAGCCGTTATGTATCGGCGACAATTTCCGCAAGTCCTGCGCAGGGCGTTGCGCTTGGAGATGCAATAACTGAAATGCAGGGCATTATCAGCAAGGAGTTGCCAGAGAGTTTCAGAACCGAGCTTACGGGAACTTCACGGGATTTTATGGAAGCGAGCGGAAGCTTGGCTATGGTTTTCTGCTTGGCATTGTTGATTGTGTATATGTTGCTTGCGGCGCAGTTTGAGAGTTTCAGGCATCCGTTCACAATTATGTTAACAGTTCCGCTAGCGCTTTCCGGTGCATTAGTGGCTCTTTATATTGGCGGTCACACTTTGAACATATTCAGCCAGATAGGTTTGGTTATGCTTGTTGGTCTCGTGACGAAGAACGGAATTCTGATAGTAGAGTTTGCAAATCAGCGCCGTGCAGCCGGCATGGATCTTCGCCATGCTGTTGCGGGTGCGGCAGGAGCCCGTTTGCGTCCGATTTTGATGACTTCGCTCACAAGCATTTGCGGGTTTCTGCCGATAGCCTTAGCATTTGGCGCAGGAGCTGAGAGCCGAGTTCCCATGGGCGTTGCGGTGATTGGCGGCATAACAGTGTCTTTGGTTTTCAGTTTGCTGATTGTTCCCGCTGCGTATTTGCTGCTGAGCAAGAAGGATGAGGTGTGAGGTGCAAACAAAAATCTCAGCACTAATCCTTACCCTTTTCATTTGTGCAAATGCAGAAACGATTGACAGCGTAAAATATGAGCCAGTTTCTTTTTTGAGAATTTTTGATGGAATTTTTATAAACTCAGGAAAAACATTTATTTTTAATTACGGAGTAAATTCCGCTTTTATGGTCGGCGGTACTTACGCTCTTGTTCAAACAGGCGGTGATTGGAAGTTCAGGCAATACGCTTACAACAATGATTGGGTTCCAAGTGCCGGAGCCCCGGCAGTTATGACTGGTGGCATTGGCCCTGTTCTTGTGCCGCTTTCCTTATATGGAATCGGGCGTTATAATGAAGATTCAAAAATGCAAACCGCTGGGGTTGCGCTTGCGCAAGCCACCATGATTTCAACCGCTTTGACAACAGGGATAAAAGCCCTAACAAGTCGCAGGGAGCCGCATATTTGGGGTGACGACAGGCAGCCGAGAGACGAAGATTTTAGCACGGACTGGAAGTTCGGATTTTTTGAGCGAGTGCCTTTTGACGGCTGGCCCAGCGGTCATACTTCTGCGGCGTGGGCAATGGCAGCAACATTGACGGAATTTTACCCGGATAATATTCCGCTGGCTATAGGCTTGTATGGTTATGCAACTTATATGGCTGTCGGCGTTTCCACCAATATACATTGGCTGTCGGATGGCTGGGCAGGTGCGCTTTTCGGTTATGCGGTTGGCAAAACCGTATCTCGTCATTTTATTGAAAAGGACAAGAATAGCAAAGTTTCGCTGGTTGTGCTGCCAGACAGGTTTATGGTTGTTTGGGCATTGTAGGTTTCTATATTAAAATTATGAAGCGTTGTACGGCCATATTTCTCATAATTCTTGTTTGCGTTGCGGGGCAAGTGCCTGTTTTAGCTCAAGTTAAAGGGGCTTTTGAGCCTGAGCAATACAAAGAGGCTTTGTGGATGGTCACGCGATTTTATGGAGGCCAGAGGTCTGGCATTGGGCCTAACTGGCTTATTATGGAGCATTCTAATCCAGCCTACAGAACCAGTTTTACTAGGGACGCTGACAANGGTTACAACCTTGAAGGCGGATGGTTTGATTGCGGAGACCATATGCTGTTCGGGCAGACATTCTTCTTTGCTACTTATATGNTGGCTACAGCCTANGAGGCTTTTCCAAAAGGCTTTCATGACCTTTATCACGGTTTGGATTATAGCGACTATGTGCAATCGCAGGACTGGAGCNTAGCNGGTGGCAAACCCAACGATATGCCTGATTTGCTTGAAGAGCTAAAATACGCAACCGACTGGATAATCAAAGCCACGCCAAACGAGAANACTTTTTACTACGAAAAAGGCACCGCTGAATACGACCACTCCACCTGGGTCACCGCAGGCAAAATGTCAACTCAGCCTGTTAACCAGGGTGGCGAACCTCGTGCAGTGCAAAAAAATCCCGATGATGGGCGCATGGCTTCTTTTGCGGCAGCGGCTCTTGCAAAAATGTCAAGAGTCTATCGCAAATACGATGCCGCTTATGCTGACTTGTGTTTAAGGCACGCAAAGAATGCCTACGCTTATGCCAAACCTCGCAAAGATAAAAAGGCTCCGTCTGCATCAACGTGTGATGGCTCTCCATGTTATAATATATATGACAGCAACAATCCCACCACGATATTTTTGACTGCCGCCGCAGAGATGTATAAAACAACGGGCGAAGCTGCTTATATGGATGATATTGCAGAAAACAGAAGCGCAAGAGTAAATCACTGGTGGGCTCTTGATTATGGAACCGCTCATGATCTAGCGCCTTATGCGCTTGCGATGACACTCCCTGACGAGAGAGCTGCTCAGCTTTCGTGGATGCGTACTTCATTTGCGAACAGATACGCTACAGGTACAAAAAATGAGGAAAAAGTTTTGAAAGAGGGTTTGGACAACTGGTCTGCGCTTCGCTATCCGGCAAACCACGCTTTTGTTGCCGCTCTTTATTCCGCTGCCGTTGGCTCAGAAGAATATGATCAGTTTATTTATGACCAGATAGATTATATTCTTGGTAGCAACAAAGCTAAGCAGTCATTTTTGGTTGGCTTTTGCAAGGGTTGCGAAAAAGAGGTAAAGCAGCCGCATCATGTGAATGTGTATCTCAACGACAACAATACTATAAATGATGTGACCATCCCTGAAAGAAACAAATATCACGGATTTTTAGTTGGGGGTTCCTGGACATCTGAAGGTTATGCGGACAATATAAACAATTATGAGCAAGCTGAGGGCGGCATAGATTACAATGCCGGTTTGCTAGGCGCATTGGCCTACATAGTTTCCAAAGTGGCGCCAGCAGACACGAGCAAGTTCATAACGAGCGTGAAGCAGTTTTCTGCCCAAGGCGTTATGCAAAATTCTGGCGTTTTGGTTAGCCAAAGGTCGGGAAAGGTGTTATTTTCAGCGGCGGCTGGCAAAACCATAACCTCTCTTAGCATCTACACTCTTTCGGGAAAGCACGTGTTCAGCCACACGGGTCCAGTTTCGGAAGTTGCGTGGGGAGCATCGTCTTATGCCGGAGGAGTGTATTTGGCGAAAATCATGTTAGCTGACGGGGTAGCAGTTCAGAAGTTTTCTACATTATCTCCATAACACGCCTGTTTTCCGTCCATAGCGAAGCAATGGGCGTAGATTGGGAAATTCACTTCAAAATTTTCCTTTCCACGTCATTCAGCACTCTCATCTGCTGAATAGCAATGCCATTCAATTTAATCAACCGCACTTTCTGCGGAACCTTCTCATTAATCAGCACAGC
>WQSA01000101.1 GCA_009788135.1 Candidatus Fibrimonadales bacterium | reverse complement strand
AGTCTATTTACATAACGCATCAATTGCGAATTGCCATGCCTTTTGAAAAAATCGGAGAGAAATGGCACAAAGGAATAATGAAAAATTTTGACGAAATATGGGTGCCGGATTATGAAGAATTCCCGGGACTTGCCGGCAAATTAAGCCATCCGTCTTATACTGACAAGAGAATAAAGTATATCGGTCCACAATCTCGTTTAATAAACTCTCAACTCTCAACTCTCAACTCTCAACTAAAAACCATCGACATCTTAGCATTAATTTCAGGCCCTGAGCCGCAGAGGAGTTTTTTTGAGAAATATGCTATTAAATATTTGACGGAGAATTCTGGAAATCATTGTTTGGTTCGAGGTTTGCCTGGCGAGACTGAAATTCCGAGTTTGCCTTTTCCGGTTTTCAATCATTTGTCTGCGGATGAGTTGAGGGAGAAGATTTTGGCTAGCCGCGTTGTGCTTTGTCGCTCCGGTTATTCAACGGTTATGGATTTGCATTTGCTTAAAGCTAAAGCGGTTTTTGTTCCCACTCCGGGGCAGACTGAGCAGATTTATTTGGCGAAGCTAGCGGCTGATAACTAATTTCTGTTTTTTCTCATAAGTCTTTTTGCCTTGCACCGTATTTTGCACAACGTAGTGATAAAGCCCGTTTGCGAGCATTCTACCTCTTGAATCCCTGCCATCCCAGCGCGTCACTCCAGAAATCGCATTGTTTATTGTTTTAACAAGCTTTCCATTCTGATCGAAAATTTTTATCGTAACATTGCTCAGCCTCTCTCCGGATAAATCCTTGAAGTAAAAAACAGTTCCATTTTTCTTCATAGGATTTGGTATATTGAAAACATCTGCCAAGCCATTCTTCAATTCCGTATTGAGCGAAACTCTGAGCGAACGGAAAGCTATATTGCCCAAAATATCCTGAGCATTAACCTTGAAAACATATTCACCCGCATCGTAAGAAGTTCCGAAATTCATCCTTGCAACAGCACGCTTTCCTGTTTGTTCGGAAAAAGACCAAGGATGCCAGGAATATTCAACAGGACTCACTTCAAAAGAAATTCCCTCGCCAGCTTCTTCCCTGTAATCTATGCCTGTGGAATCTTCTATAACAACGTCCAGGCAGGCGGGAATTTCCAAGCTAATATGCGCGTTCTCAGCGTAAGGCGCGGCTATTCCAGAGCGCATGCACGGATAAATTTTTATTGCAGGCGCAGTATTGTCCTGAATTGAATCTGCATAAGACGAAGTCCCAGACAACGAAATGCCAGATATTAAGCTTCTCCCTATTTCTGCAGAATTTGGTTTATAGCTCCAAAGCCTTATTTGCGCAGCGGTATCGCCAAACGAGAGTTTACGCGGAGTGATGAACTCCGTTGAAAATTTTCCGTCATTTATTTGCAACTCCTCGCTGTAAATAGGATTACCAGGCATATTTACCTTTGCAGAACAAAACATTACGCTATCGCAATTTTTCTGATTTAAAACTCTGGATTTTTCGCCTTCCAAAACTTGCATGCGAATCGAACCTGCTTGCGCAGAAGCTGTGCCAGAAATTTTTAATTTTTGCAAAGCCTGGATTGTATTGTCTGGAATGCCATCCAAATTCAGTGATATTTCCTGCCTTGGCATGCTCAAAACAGGTTCGCCCAAAAGCACATATTTTTCGTTATTGTATCTCTCAAAAGAATAGGAATCCGATACGGTCTGTTTTGCTTCTTTAATAGCATCGCCTAAAAGAATATTTTTTGACAGTGAACGGAGCAGAATTTTTTCCGAAATTAATCTATTTGGAGAAGCAAAGCTTTCTCTGATAGAACCTATAGAAGCTATAGCTCCCTTGGATTTGGCGGTTACGAACACCTCAGAAAGACTTGTAACTGCCGCATCGTCAAAACGAGCTACCAAACATGAGAACGAACCTAAAATCGTATATCTTCCTGTATTTGAAATATTATTCAAAGAGGAAGTATTCAGCAAATCCTCGTCTGCCCACATAACAGCATTTCCATGTCCGTAATAAAAAGAAAAAAGAGCGCCTTGATTTAGGCGAAGCAACAATTCTCTGGTCGCATCTGGTTTCTTATTGTTTCCGTCTTTTTCATATTGCAACATCGAAATTTTTCGCCAGTTAATAGCAAAATTCTTGTCTCGCGAAAATTTATCTACATTGGCAATGGTTTTTTCCATATCAAGCGTATGATTCGCAACTATATCTATATTCGATCCCTGCATGGCATCATCCGTGCTGAATATAATTGTATTTCTCCAAATTCCATTGTCCATTAAGGAAACATTTTCATAATCCTTTGCCTTTTGAACATAGCTTTCAAACTCAACTGCATTTGAAACAGGAAGGCGGCCAACAGCCAAAGCCAGCTTATAATTTTTGAATCTAACCGCCTCGCCAGAATCCAAAACGGCAAAAAAATCATCTGTGGACATATCCTCTGCTTCATAAGGCGGAAGCAAATTGCTTTTTGCGCCAGATCTGATTTTTCTGTAGTCATAATTCCCGTTGCCCGCAAGCAAAACGTATCGCAAATCCGGGCAGATATTTTTTGCATATCTTATATAATCCCTGATTGCAACAGGCGAAGCTTGCCCTCCGTGATTCCTATAAATATCTTCTATCAAAACAACCGCTGTATTCAATCTTATTGGAGCTTCTCCGTTTTCTCGGAACTGTTTTAAATTAACAGCACTGCTTTGCAAAATCTCCGAAGTCAAAATCAAGTATTCCGTAGCAGAAGAAATCCCAAGCGGCTCCGAAACATAAACGGCTCTATTCGGAATTGCTTCAATAATGGCAGGAATTTTATAACTGCCTTTTTTATGCAAAAAATATCTCGTATCCGCTTTGCCAGATATTGTATCGCTTGTTCCTTCTAGAATCTCCGCTGGAATAAAATTCTCAATTTTTATGAGTTCCATATTTGCAGACACTGGAATTTCTATTGCCCCGGTTTCAGTTCCAGGAAACAGCCATTCATCTCCCGCGCTTTGCATTGCGTTATATTTATAAGCTATGGATAAACCGTCAAATCTATCGTTTTGACTAAGGACATCTATACTTCTATTCCCAGCCCTGCTTTCAAAATCCAGTTTGTAGGAATTGTTTGTACTTGCATTTGAAGCAGCAAAAACAAACGTTCCTGTACCGCCGCCAAAAATAGTGTCTATTATATTTTGCAACTTCCTGTCTTGAAAATAAAAATCAAATTTCATGCTATCCATTCTATTTTTCAATGGCAACTCAGAAATTCTCTCGCCGTTATATCTAACAGAACGTCTGGGAAAAAAGGATACGCCAATCCAAACTGAATCGCTTGCCAATCCGCTTAAGTTTCTCACGGAACTTTGAAATTCATTCGGCTGAACCGTAACAACTTCGCCTTTCACTCCCCATGCCCAGAACCATTCTTTGCCTGTATTTTCTTCAATAGAATAGTCGCCAAAATAATTATCTCGCAAAAGCAAATCTTTTTCTGAACGTGCATATTTTTTCCAAACTATATCTCTTGCCCCAGTTATAGTCTTTGTTTTTGATTCCAGTCTTTTCCCCGTTCCGCCTGCGCCTAAATAAAAATATTGATAAAAACTGTATGGAGAATTGGAAAAATAATAATCCATTCCGCTTGCGGAACCGCTCTTTTTCCAAATTGCAGTTCCATATCCAAAGAATGTTATTGAATCTCCGCTGTCAAAAATACCATTGCTGTTTTTATCTTTTACCTGAATTGGAATTTCCTCCGCATTCGGGAAAATTTCGTTTTCCGTCATATATTCAGGCAAGGTATCCGGCGATGCGCCAAAAAGTCTTAATTGCGCAATTCTTATACCGTCCATCTCGCTTTCCCTGCCAGCAGAACGCATTTTGCTTCTCAAATCGTCAAAAGAAAGCGCATACATTCCATCTGCTGTTGCAGACAGGTCTGTACTGCCTATTCCTATTCTTAGCAACCAGTCAATGTTGTTCATCAAATTTTCTTTTTTCGCTACGAGCGAAGTTATCCGTTTTGCTCCGAATCTTGCTGCAGCATTTTTGTTTTCAACCGAGTGAAGAGCTCTTTTGCCAATAGAATAACCATTTGCGCTACCGCTGAAGTTTATTCTCACTCTGAAATTTTTCCGCAAAACCCAAGAATTTCCGTTTGAATAAAGAAGCGGAACATTAACTTTGACTTTCCACAAATTGTCTTGCAAATGAGGCTTGCCTAGCCTGATGGAACTGGGAGTCTGTTCTGCCCCGCAAGGTTTTCCGCTCAAACTTTTCGTCTCAATATTTTCTACATCAACGCTTGGCAGCGAAGAATTTGGCAAAGCGATTGTATAGGTTCTAAAAGGAATACCGAGCGCTTCTTCTCCTCCGTAATAAGAGGAATTTTCCGGCATAAACAGAACGCCGTCTTTGCATGGCAATTCGCTGAGGGCAGTAACTTTATCTGAGAAAATAAATTCGCTTTGCAAGTCGCGCTGTATTTCAAGCGCAGATATGCAAACATGGAGCAGGATGAGCGTTAATATGGCGCGATGAATGGTCATTAGTACACAGGATCCTCATTGGCATGCTTCAGGATGTCTCTCTTCAACTTCATAATCACCGCTCTTTTCTTTTTATCGGAGGCCTTGTCTCCCAAAACATTCTGAATTATCAGCATATCATCATGGCCTGCATTTTGCATCGCCTTTTTCTCATATAAATGCCAGCGCAATTGAAAATCCAGGTTTTGCTCCGCCTCTACCTGCAGGTAATTATGCCACCAGTCTTCAGGATTCTGCATCAGGTATAATTCCGCAATAACGTCCAAAAGCAAAATGACCCTCACAACGTTGCTAGCGCTTTCGTCCAGGGTCTTTGCCCCTTCAAGCCTGTGCAATGCAAAATTCCTGTTAAAAATTTCCTTGAACTTATTTCTGCTGTATTCCTCAAAACCCATAAACAGCATCTTAAAACAGTACTTTAAGTATTTAAGGAACTCGGTTGCCATATGAGCCCTTGTCTCGTCATAAGACTCAATGTTATGCTTGTAATATTTGCCGAAAGTATAATAAAACTTGTGCAGGCTTTTCAAAGATAGGCTCGGTTCAAGCTCCATCCACTTTCTAAGGCTAGCCTCAACAGCAGGCAGCAAAGTCAAATATGCGCTAACCCAATCTGTAACTATTGCGGAAAAAGTCCCATATTCCAAAACTGGAAGGTATGGCTGAAAAATCTTGGTTTTTTTATAGCGAAATTCCATTTGAAATGCACGCAATCTAGGCGAAATCATGATGCCAACCACATCATCTACAATGCTCTCATCGTTTTTCAGCTTGGCATAAGCTTTTTCTATAAAGTTTTCTTCAATAAAATTCCTTGACGGAGGAAGGCATAGAGCGAATCCTTTTAATACGGAATTGATTTCCTCCAATTTATTCCACATATCTTTCATCTTTGCTTGAAATATAGTAAACGCCAGGCTGGAAAATTTCTACATTAACCACGAACATTTAAAAACGGAGTTAATATGTTTAGGGAATCCATTAAGGTTCTGGACTGCTCAATTCGCGATGGCGGATTGCTCAATAAGCACAAATTTTCTTTTGAGCTTGTACAAAAGGTTTATAAAGCGCTTGCAGAGGCAGGCATTGATTATATGGAAGCCGGCTATAAAAACTCCGATCAGCTCTTTAGCAGGGATGAATTTGGTCCCTGGAAATTCTGCGACGACGATTTGCTCTGGAAAATGAAAGAAGGCGTGGAAAACGGCCCAAAAATCTCCGTTATGGCAGATATAGGCAGAGCAGATATGAGCAAAATCAAGCCAAAAGCGGAATCCCCTTACGACATGGTACGCGTGGCATGCTATGCCCGCGAGATTGACAAATGCATAGCGCTGGCAAACGAATTCCACGACCTTGGCTATGAGACTACCATAAACATAATGGCGGCAAGCCGCGACTGCGGACCCGAACTAGACGAAGCCCTTGACCAAGTGGAAAAGGAATCAAAAACAGACGTGCTTTACCTAGTGGATTCCTTCGGTTATTTTTACCAGGAAAACATAGACAAGATGATGAAGCGCTACAAGAGATGGGTCAAAACCAAGAAGTTCGGATTTCACGGCCACAACAACCAGCAGCTCGCCTTTTCAAACACAATCCAGGCCATAATAAACAACGTGGATTACCTGGACTGCACAATCTACGGCATTGGGCGTGGAGCGGGCAACTGCACAACGGAGTTGCTGCTCGGTTTCCTGAAAAATCCCAAGTTCGACATTCGCCCGATTTTGGACTTAGTCGCAAGCGATTTTATTCCAATGCAAAAAGAGCAAGGCTTGGAGTGGGGCTACATAATTCCGCAAATGATAAGCGGCATTTTCAATTCCCATCCAGAAGAAGCAATCAAATTCCGCAAAGGCGATGACAAGGAAAATTACCGCAAATTCTGGCTGCAGACTAGCGGTCAGTAATGCGACCGTATTCTTCCAGTTTGCGCCATAGCGTTGTGCGGCTAATGCCCAGTTTTTCTGCTGTTTGAGAAACATTCTTGTATTTCTCAAACATGCTTATTATATGCCTCCGCTCCAATTCCGCAAGCGATAAATCTTCGCCTTCCTGTTTTGGCGCCGGCGGCGATGACAGCAAATAGCGACTATCCGGCACGGCATAGCTTGGATGCAAGGCTTCCGGCAAATCTTCCAGAGTAATCTCTTCGTTTTCCGCCATTATCATCGCATGCTCAATTATGTTTTCCAATTCTCTTATATTTCCGGGATAATCGTAACTCTTTAACGCAACCTGAGCGGGCGGGCTTATGCGCCTTATAGTTTTTCCGGTTGAATTTTGATGCTTTATAACAAAGTGCTTGATTAGACTGCTTATCACGCTGCGCCTCTCGCGGAGCGGCGGCAATGCGATGTGGAACGTGTTTAAGCGGTAATATAAATCTTCCCTGAATTTTCCGTTTTTAATGTCTTCCTCAACATTGCGATTGGTAGCGGCTATAATGCGAACATCGAGCGTTCTGATTTCCGTTTCCCCAACCCTTCTTATTTCCCTGTTCTGCAAAAATCTCAGCAGCTTAACTTGAACAGCCTGCGAAAGTTCCGCAATCTCGTCCAAAAAAAGAGTTCCGCCGTCTGCCTCTTCAAATAAACCCTTTTTATCCACGGCTCCGGTGAAAGCTCCCTTGCGACTGCCAAACAACTCGCTCTCAATAATGTTCTCTGGAATGGCTCCGCAATTAACTGCTAAAAAAGGCTCGTCTGCCCTTTTGCTCAAACGATGTATTACATTGGATGCAAATTCCTTTCCCGTGCCGGATTCCCCTGTGATTAAAACCGTGCTTGCAGTGGGGGCTATTTTGTAAATGGTTTTCAAAATTTTCTGCATTTCGGGAGTGTTGCCAAAAAGCTCTTCTAGAACCTGGCTCTCCATAAGCTGATAGCTCTTTTTGTTGCTGCGCTTCTGCAAAACCTTTCTTACAATATTCTCTAAGGTAGCCACTGCCACAGGCTTCAGCAAATATTTGCTTGCGCCTCTGGAGAGCGAAGCTTCCGCCACGGGTTGATTCTTCTGCTCGCACAGAACAAAAATTTCAATATCGGAATTGTAATCCTTAAGGTAAGAGACAACATCCAGCTCTCCAACCCACAAAAAATCCGCGCTCAAAAAAGCGACCGATATTTTGCCATTGGCCGCAACAGAAATCATATCTGCAGTATTTGTCACCGCAGATATCGGGATCTCGGCTATGGACCAAGATTCTAAAATTTCATTTACAAACTTTTTGTCGGAATCCGCAAGCAGAACCATCACTTCAAAATCCCTTTAAGAGCCCTCTACTTTGAGCGAGGTCGATAGCAATTCAACGCATTGTTGCAAAACTCGCTCATTGAAGTCTTTTTTAACCAAATCCATATACGACTCGGAGTTCCCCTCTTTATACACAAAGTGAATAGAATCATCCTTAACCGCCATGATTGTCTTTCCGCTTTTGCGATCTTTTACTGTGTCTCCAATCAATTCAATATGAGGAATCTGATTTACAAAGCGGTTCAAGAAATCGGTTTTTGTGTAAAAGCCTCTCAAATTCAACTTTGATAAAATTTCGTAAGCTTTATGCTCCGCTTTGTGCAAAATTTTAAGCGAACGCTTAAGATTTCCCTCGTTATATTCAAATCTATCTTTTGTCACATAAAAAAAACGCTGCACGCATCCGTCAAAAATCAAATCCGAGCGAATTATAAAATAATCTTCATAAAGCTCAAGCAGATGAAGCTTT
>WQSA01000100.1 GCA_009788135.1 Candidatus Fibrimonadales bacterium | reverse complement strand
GCTCGGCTTTTGGATGAGTTTGGCTTTGATTATATAGAAGGCGGATGGCCAAATGAAGGCAACCCGACCGATGAGGAATTCTTCAGGGTAATTCGCAAGGAAAATATCGCTAATTCAAAAATTGCCGCTTTTGGCAGCACCAGACGGCCAAAGATTAAACCCGAACAAGACCCGATTTTGCAGGCTTTGGTAAAAAGCGAAGCCCCTGTGAAAACCATTTTCGGAAAATCGTGGGATATTCATGTGACCGAGGTTATACATACGGAACTGGAAGAAAATTTGGATATGATAAGCTCTTCGGTGGAATTTTTGAAAAAACATTCCGAAGAAGTTATCTACGATGCGGAGCATTTTTTTGACGGATATAAGGCAAACCCAAAATACGCTTTGGAAACCATAAAAAGAGCAGAGGATAGCGGGGCAAAGTATATTGTGCTTTGCGATACAAACGGCGGAACGCTTCCCTGGGAAATTGAGAAAATTGTCAGCGAAGTCAATTGCAGCAAAGTTGGCATACATTGCCACAACGATACTGGCATGGCCGTTGCTAACTCGCTTGCGGCGGTGAAGGCCGGGGCAATTCAGGTGCAGGGCGTTGTGAACGGATATGGCGAGCGCTGCGGAAATGCCAACTTGATAACCATAGCCGCAGACCTCTGTTTGAAAATGAACTACGAGCTTAAATGCAAAAATAATATGAACCGCTTGCGCTATTTTAGCCTTGCCGTTGACGAAGTTGCAAATGTGCAGTGCGATGTTAGAGCGCCTTTTGTTGGCGAAACTGCTTTTGCGCACAAAGGCGGAGCGCATATAGACGGCGTGCTAAAAATTTCAAAAAGCTTTGAACATATCGCGCCGGAACTCGTTGGAAATTCAAGAGAATTTGTGACCAGCGACCAGGCTGGCGGCGCTTTGATCGCAGAAAAACTTTCTACAATTATACCAAACATCGATAAAAAATCTCCGGTTGTAGCTGAGCTTTTGAAATGCGTTAAAGAAAAGGAAAATAGAGGTTTTGCTTTTGATACCGCTGAAGGCAGTTTTGAGCTTCTCGCTCGGCGACACCTTGGGCTTTACGAAGATAAGTTCAGAACGCTGGGCTACCGGGTTATAGAAGAAATGGGCGAAAATGGAGCGCATATTTCTGAGGCTTCGGTTAAGTTGCGGATTGACGGGAAAATTATCCATGAGGTTTGCGAAGGCGATGGGCCGGTGAACGCTTTGGATTTGGCACTCCGCAAAGCTTTGGTTGAGCGGTTCCCTTGCATTGAAACAGTTAAGCTGGACGATTACAAGGTTCGTGTTTTGGGAAGCAAGGTTGGAACAGACGCTTCCGTGCGAGTGTGGATAACTTTTGGCGATAGCAAAGAGAGTTGGAATACTGCTGGTGTTAGCACGAATATAATTGAGGCTTCTTGGCTTGCGCTTTTGGATGGCATTCACTATAAAATAATGAGGGACGCGTTGTGAAAAAATTGTTATTGTTTTTTTTGTTTTTAATCGGTTGCACGGCTCCCAAAATAGAACCGGTTGCAGTTGAGCCCGCAGCGGAGAATCCCACTGTTCCGCACAGTTACAAAGACATTGTTTTTCCGGAATTCCAATACACGGCTCCTTATCCCGGCGATTACCGCATTCAAATAACCGATAGCATAACCCTTTACGCTGTTAGAGACACAGCGATTCCTTTAATAGACTTAACATTTTATTTCAAGGAAACCGCTTCTCCAAAAAACAGGGAAGAGGTTGCCGCTTTGCAATTGCTATCCTCTTTGTATTCCAGAGGCGGAACGGAAAAGCTAAGCCCTGCTCATGTTGACGATTCTTTGGAATTCTTGTCTGCAAAGATAAGCGGCAGAATAGGCTCAACGAAAAGCACTATAAATTTAAANTGCCTTTCCAGAGATTTGCCAAAAGTTTTGCCGCTTCTCGCAGATATTTTCAATAATCCCAGATTGGATTCAAGCAGGCTTGAATTGCAGAGAAGCTCGGCCATTCAAGGCTATATACACCGCTACGATCAGCCTAGCGCGCAGGCTGCCGCTCTTTCTGCGAAGGTTCTGTACAAGAATAATCCGAAATTGTGGAAAGCGGATAGCCTTCATCTTGCCAAGGTTAAGAGAAAAGATTTGCTGGCGATTAAAGACGAGTTTTTTTCTCCGGGCAGAATTATAATTGCAGCGGCGGGGGATTTTGACACGGATTCATTGAAAAATGCATTGACTAAATTGTTTGCAAACTGGAAAAAGGGAAAACCGGCTCGCTCGCAATTTCCTGAGCTTGAGTTCAACGAGCACAGGGGGATTTTTGTAAGCGAAAAGGATATTGCTCAAGCGAATATAATAATGGCAGCGCCGTTTGTTAAGCGTCCGCATCCGGACTACTATCAGACTGCTATTGCGAATTATATATTGGGCGGCAGTTCGTTTTCTTCCAGATTGACAGCCAAAGTTCGTACGGAAGGCGGTCTTGCATATTCAATTTACAGCTTTGCGCAGTCTGATTACGAGGATGTTGGTCTTGTTGGAATTGCGTTGCAAACAAAGCTTGAATCTGCAAAAACCGCTTTGCAGTTGATAAGGGAAGAATGCGTTAAGCTTGGCAGCGAGGGCCCGACTGCGGAGGAGCTTGAGTTTGCAAAGAAAGCTCTTATTGAATCCATGCCCGGTATGTTTGAGAATGCGGAAACCACAGCGAATACTTTTGCATCTTCTGAGTTTAACAGACGCAGCTTGGATCATTTCAAGGAATATCCTGAGAAAATCAGGGCAGTCACTGCGGAGCAGGTTAAGGAAATGGCGGCTAAGTATTTTAACCCGGATTCATTTAAGATTAGCATTGTAGGAGCAAATGAAAAAATGCTCCTGGACAACGCTAAAATTGTGCCTGTTAGCGAACTGGAATTTTAAACGACATCCCATTGATTTTCACAATATAGATTCCGCTTTTTAGCTGATCTGCATTGTTTGCGAAAACTCTTTTGCCGTGAATATCGTAAATCTGCGCTTTTGAGAAGTCTAGGGTTCTTATGTCTATGTTTGCAGTGTGGCTGGGTTTGGTTGCGATTGGAGTTGATCCGCTGCCTGGTCTTGCAGCAAGCGATACGGAAGCTCCATCTGCGGCAGTGTTCCATTCGCTGCCAGTTAAATTGAAATTGAATAATACCGAATTATCAGCTTTAACATTGTCAAAGAAAATTGTGCCGGTGTATGGGTCATCTTTGGCAAAATATTGCAGTATGAAACCTTTGACTTGAGATAAATCGCTTGCTCCGAATGCGCTAACTGGAATGGTAATTGTAAACCATTCGCCTTGAGGCTTGCCAGCGAGCGTAAATTGCTCTGATTGCGCAGGGCTCCAAGTCCAGTCGTCTCCCACTTTTATCACAGGAACAATTGTCAGATTTGTACCGCTTCCCGGTTCAATGTACATTTCAAATGAGAAGTTGGTTCTGCTTGAAAGATTAGTTGTGCCCTGCTCAATAGATAATTCATTCCAAGGCCCCCCATCAGAATCGGTTCCTTCTTTAGGCAAGCCGTTCAGAGCCAGCTTCATTGCCAAATCGCCTGTAGGGACGTCAATCTCAACTTCCTTTATTTCAATATCGCTTTTGTGCTTGGCGTATAGATTTTCCAAAGCTGGTTTGGTCGTATTGAAATTGCCGAATTTAGTTGTATTTCCCTCTGTCATTGACCAGCTCATTGCGCCGGCGTAGCCGTTGTCGTAGGCATATTCAAAAGCGGCAGTTATAGTCATTGCTGTGTTTGGTTGTATGTTGCTGTACCCTGTGCCAGGCCCCCAGCTTTGGGCAGGGAACTCGCCGATGAGTACCGGTTTGTCAAAGCCCCAATAGCTTGCAGGATGGTGAAATGGAGATTCGCTGGTTCCACCGTATTCTGGATAGTAATGCGCCATGTAAAAATCAAGATGCCCATCGTTATCGCCGCCTGCAGCTATGAGTTTCGCTGCGCTATACCTGCTTCGTTCTCCCTGGCTGAAATTATGGATTCCTGTGGATGCCATTTTCTTAGTTCTGCGATGCACTTCGCCGGCAATTTTATTAGTAAACCTCATAACATGGCTGTGATCTATTTTTGTTGTGGACCAGCCATGCTCCTTAGTCATGCCCTCTGGTTCATTGAACACTTCCCAGCACATAATAGCCGGATGGCTGCCTACAGCGTCTAGCATGGGTCTGAGCGCATTTTCTATGTAAGTGTCCAGATTTTCCGGTTCTGTCATGAATTTAAGGTTACGTGCCATTTGCGCAGCGGTTTTATTATTGCCATCGTTATGGAGTATGTCAAAAGAGAAAAGGGTAAGCGAAACCACGATTCCGTAGGCATGAGCTGAATCAAGAACCTGCCGTATGTTTGAAATTGTTCTGGAACCGAGGCCTGTCACTGCACCTGTGCTCTCGTTAAATTTTGGGTCAGCCTGCCCGTCTGTGTGCAGCCACCACCTAACAGCATTGCCGCCCGCGCCTTTGATTTGCCTGAACTGATTTACAAAAGCGTTGATAGCAACCGCTTGATCTCCAACATCTCTGGCAAAGTTGTTCCAAGCGATATTCATGCCGGAAATAAATAGCGGTTTTTCGTTAATGATAAGCCTGTTGCCATCGGCTCTGTCCTGAGTGGTTTGCATGGGAACTCCCTGAGCAAATGTTGGAATTGAGAAAAGAGCGAGCATGAGCGGTAAAAAAATCACTTAACAACCTCCTTTTGAATTTGGTTTGTTTTTATGTTTTTGACTATATAAACGCCTGGTTCTTTGGGCTTTGCATTGCCAAGCGGTTGCCCTTGCAGATTGTAGTATTTCAAAACAGTTTCGCTTTGCTGGTATTTCTGCGATAAAATAGGCGTTGTGGAATTGCTGCTAGACGAACTGCTGCTGGACTGGCGGCTGCTTGAACTGCTTTGACTTGAGCTGCTTTGGCTTGAACTGCTAACTGCAGCGCTGCTTGAAGATATTGAACTAGAACTCGGCGTTGCAGAACTGCTGCTTGGAGCGATTGAACTGCTGCTAGGCGTGCTGCTGGAGCTTGGCGTTGACGGGCTGCATGATGCGCCTTTTGCAGTGCAGATTTCTATATCGCTTTTATATTTGTTAGACAGATTTTTAAGAGCAGGCGTCACTTCCTGAATGGAACCGTAATCAGCATCTGTGAGCGCCCAGCCCAAAGCGCCAGCGTACTCGTTGTTGTATGCATACTCGTAAGCGGCAGTTATGGTCATGGCTGTATTGCTAGGCGAAGTCCAGCTCTTGCTGGGGAACTCGCCAATGACAACAGGTCTGGAAAGTCCCCAAAAACTTGCCTTATTGTGGAACGGCGAACACGAGGTACCGCACCACGACTGATGATCCGGATACCAGTGAGCCATATAGAAGTCCAAATAAGCTTTTTCATTGTTGCCGGCCGCAGCCTTTAGTTTAGCTTCCGTGTATCTGGGGAAGTAGTTGCTCTTGTTGAATTCGTGGATGCCGGTGGAGACCATCTTCTTGGAATTTTCGTGCACCGCCACGGCTACTTTTGCTGTGAATGTGATTATATCGTCGTGAGGAATCAGCTTGTCCATGCCCCAGCCCGTGCCGAATTCAGAAGACATTCCCTCTGGTTCGTTGAACACTTCCCAAGCCATTACCGCCGGATGGTTGCCCACGGCGGCGAGTATCGGTTTCAGAGCTTTATCAATGTAGGTGTCCATATTGGCGGCACTCGTAAAAAGTTTATAGTTGCGGTCGAGATTGAAATTCGACCAGCTCGCTTTAGAACCGGCCTTCATTAAATTATGCGAAAAGAGGCACATAGACACCACAACTCCCTGCTCGTAGGCTATGTCTAGCACTCGCCGCATACTTTCAATAGACTTTGCGGCAAGCCCTGTAACTTTGCCATTCGCATCTATCTTGGGGCAGAACGAGGCATCGTTGTGCAGCCACCATCTCACGGCATTGCCACCAGCGTCTTTTACGCCCTTTATGTAGTTCCTGAATGTGGACTCGCTTACCACGTCATTGTCATGCAAGTCGTTGCCAAACGAATGCCAAGCGATATTCATTCCAGAAACGAATATTGGCTGTCCGTTGATGATTAGCCTGTTGCCTTCAGCGCGATCCTGCGAAGTTTGCATGGGAGCCTGAGTTACTTGGGCAAAAGCGGGAATTGAGGCAAGAGCGAGCGTAAGGATGCAAAAAAAACGTTTCATATACATAATATATATTAAAATTTGGAAAAGCGGTAAAAAATATGAAATTATGGCATCAATTTATCTCCACAATCTTACCCTGCAGCACCAATTTCCCCCCAGCTTTAACCGAAATATCGGCGGGGGCTTCAATATCCAAACTCCCCGTAGAATCATCAAAGACGAGCTTTATGCCGCTCGAAGTCCTCAAAATATTCTGATGGGAATTATTTTTTGAAACAGGGCTTGCC
Source organism: Candidatus Fibrimonadales bacterium (assembly GCA_009788135.1). GTDB lineage: Bacteria > Fibrobacterota > Fibrobacteria > Fibrobacterales > Fibrobacteraceae > Fibrimonas. The sequence goes on along the minus strand of WQSA01000100.1, from coordinate 1,823 downwards.
TCCGGCAAAACTCCCAAAGCGACCGGGCGATCTATATCGCCTTCCTCAAAGCCTAGCAAAACCGAGGTGTCTTTTTTGAGCGGAAAATGAACCCCGTCAAAATTCTGTGCCAAATGAACCGGGTAGCTTGCAAGCTCGCCAAATGCCATGCTCACAATATAACGACCCTTATCGTCAAGAGAGGCAAAACTCCCCTTAAAACCCCCGACTTTTGCAACCATAACTCCTGGAACTTGAGGTTTTGCCTTGCTAAGTGGCAGCTTTTTCAGCATGCGTTTTGAAAAAGCAGCGATTTGGCAAGTGTAACCGTCGATTTTGCCTTTTAATCCAAATGCAGCTTCTTGACTGCCAATGTGGAATGCGGAGCAGACTATAAAGGTTTCGCCAAAAGCGTTTACGGCCGTGCCAGGTCTTAGCGGTGAATGGCCGTAGCCCAAAAAGAAGTTTCCGNTCTCGGTTGCGTGCAAACGAGTTTTTGCAAGGTTTAATTCCCGCTCTTCAAAATAATCGCCATCGCTTATAACCAGCTCGCTGCCGCCNTCGCTGTGCTTTGCGAACTCAATTATGCCGTGCTCNTCCAAAAGTCTCTGCAAAAATTNCAAATCGCTTTCGTTGTACTGAATTTTAAAATCAACTTCGTAAAAGGAATGCAGNTTTGCAGAAATGCCAAGCGAGCGGATAATGCTTTCAACATCGGTATNGCAATAAACTGCGCACTTCTTCTCTTTGTTCAAAGCGTGCCGCAGAGTTTTTGCGCATAAAACAAACCTTGAAAACCCCTTTCCAGACGGCTCCTCAGCGCACTCCGTAACAATGCCGTTGAAAAACTCATCTTCAAAGGAGAAGTTTATTTCTTGGCCAATCGCAGGTGCAGAAGCGGCTAAAAAACTCGCTTTAAGCTCGTCTTCTCCGGCAATTCCCTCCAAAAGCTCAAAGGAGAGCACGGTTCCTACTGATAGATTGAACTTAGACGAGTTGAACATTCAATTCCTTCCATGGCAAGCCCCACTTGCCTATTTCAGCCATAAACGGATCCGGGTCAAATTGCTCCATATTGAACACGCCTTTGCCTCGCCACTTGCCAGTTAGCATCATCGCTGCGCCGAGCATTGCGGGAACGCCCGTTGTGTAAGCGATTGCCTGGCCTTGAACCTCTTTGTAGCACTCGGCGTGGTCGCATACGTTGTAAACGAAATAGTTCTTTTGCTTGCCATCTTTTTGGCCTGTGATTTGGCAGCCTATGCAGGTTTTGCCGGAATAATTTTCGCCCAGAGCGGATGGTTCGGGGAGCAGCGCTTTTAAGAATTCAAGCGGTATAATCTCAATGCCTTTGAATTTCACGGGGTCTATGCGTGTCATTCCTACATTTTTGAGCACTGTTAAATGCTTGATATACTCGTCTCCGAAGGTCATCCAAAAGCGAGCCCGCTTGAGTTCGGGAAAGTGTTTTACCAGAGATTCCAATTCTTCGTGGAACAGCACGTATGAGCCGCGCGTTGCGACTTCCGGGTAGTCTATGTTCTGGTGCATTGAGAGCGGCGGAATTTCTTTCCATTCTCCGTTTTCCCAGTAGCGGCCATTCTGCGTGATTTCCCTGATATTTATTTCCGGGTTGAAGTTTGTGGCAAAGGCTTTGCCGTGGTCGCCGTTGTTGCAATCCACTATGTCTAGCGTGTCCATTTTGTCGAAGTGGTGTTTTTTTGCGTATGCGGTGTAAACATTGGTCATGCCCGGGTCAAAGCCTGAGCCTAGCAGGGCCATTATGCCGGCTTCTTTGAATCTGTCGTGGTAAGCCCATTGCCATGAGTATTCAAAGTGCGCTA
>WQSA01000099.1 GCA_009788135.1 Candidatus Fibrimonadales bacterium | reverse complement strand
TACCATATCTAATAGCAGAGGCTTTCAGAGGGCTTTTCAGGCATCACCTTGTAATAATTCCATCGCTTGCCACAACTTTTTTATGCTCGTTCCTGCTAATCACAAGCATGAACGCTCTTAGCTCCGCAGTCTCGCTCTCAATGCGCTCCGCTTCGCTGTATAGAATAGAAGCGTTTTTCCTGAACACTCCAACTTCAGAGCAAGCGGATTCCATTTCTGCGGTAGTGTCTTCATTCGAAAGCGTAAGCTCGCTGATTTACGTATCAGACGAAGAAGCCATGGAAGATTTTAAGCAGAGCTTCCCGGAAGATATGCTCTATCTCGTTGAAGGAAACCCTTTGCCGGCATCGCTTCGCATACAGATAAGAGCCAACTCGCAAAACCTATCAAGCATTCAAAGAACATCTGAACGCCTGCTCGCCATGCCCGAGATTTCTGTTGTAAAATCCCCCACCGAATGGATTAAGCGATGGGAAGAGTTCAAATGGCATTTCTTTGCAATCCCAATAGCGGTCTCTGCATTTATGCTGATTATATTATGGATGATAATGTGGAATGCCATGAGGCTAACGCTCATATCAAGAAGAGAACTTGTTAACAACATAAAGTATTCCGGCGGAACTCCTTTCTTTATACAATTTCCATTTGTGCTGGAAGGCTTGCTTCAAGGGCTTATAGGTGCAGGTCTAGCCGCCATTCTTTTTGAATTTATCAAAAAGCCAATTCTNGTCGAATTCCCGCTCATCGCAGAATTCATGCAGCAAAGCTACCTGGCAAGCATCTTTGTTCTGCTCTTCGTTGCAACATCAGAAGCCGCAGTCTGTTTTTTCACTGTAAGAAAATTCCTAACAAGAGGTACATAAGTGAGAATCCTGTTAATCTTGATAATCACAGTTCAGACATTTGCAACAACTTCCGTTGATAAGCAGCTTAAAAGCCAAACCGATGCTCTGAAAAAAATTCAGAAAGATATGCAGGCTGCGGAAAAAAAAGTAAAAGAATTGGAATCCAAAGAGACCGGAGTGCTGAAAAGCATTGCGCAAATTGACAATGGCTTAACGCGGACAAGAGAACATATCAACGATTTGCAAAGAAAAGAATCTTCGCTTAAGATTACTATAATTGGCATTGAAAAAGAAATAGATGCTTTGCAAAAAAACATAGACAAACAAAAAGAAGCCATAGCATCAAGAATCAAAAATTTATATATACACGGCAAAAGAGAAGAATGGGAACTTCTGTTCAACCTTTTGAAAGAAAACGAAAATCCGGAACGCAAAATCTATTGGGTTCAAAGACTTTTGGAAAACGATAAAACCATAGTTGAAAATTATATTGCATCAATAAACAAGCAAAAGGAAAAAAAACAGCAGCTTGGAGCGAGGCAAAAAGAAATGGCCGAGCTTCACGAAAACAAGGCGAAAGAAGAACTCAGATTGCAAAACCAGCTGGCATTCCAAAACGACGTGCTTACAAAGGTACAGCGAGATAAAACAACTCAGGAAAAAGCCATTGATGAATACAAAAAGAATCAGCAAACCCTTGCAGCGCTCATAGCTGCTCTAGAAAAAAAACGGCAGGCAGAAATTGCAGCGGCAAAAAAAAAGGCAACGGAAACACAAAAGAAACTAGCGGAAGTCCCCGTTGCTGTTGGCCCTAAATGCACACCCCTGAGCGGGCAGATAATAAGCGATTATGGTTATCATGTGAACAAAGTTCTAAACATAAAAATCATGCACTTGGGCACGGAAATCAGAGGGCAAAAAGGAGACGGAGTAAAAGCAGCCGCTGCTGGCACGGTTGTAATGATCACGGATTTGCCCGGACACGGACCTTCTGTGATTTTAGACCACAAAGGTACTTACTATAGCGTTTACGGGCATTTAGCAACTATAAAAGTAAAAGAAGGCGATGCGGTAAAAAACTGCCAGGAGATAGGCTCGGTGGGCAATGCAGAATCTACAAATGGCTACAAATTATTTTTCCAAGTATATAAAGGAACCCAAACTCAAGACCCTATGAAATGGCTGAGAATGTAGCGGATATTTTTTCTATATTCTTTTCAATGGACACTATCCCCGTCACTAAAGAAACGTATGAGCTGCTGGTGCAAGAGCTTGACAACCTGAAAAAGGTTGATAGACCACGTATTTTGCAAGATATAGCCGAAGCTAGAGCACAAGGCGATTTGAGCGAAAATTTCGAATATCACTCTGCCAAGGACCAACAGGGCAAAATAGAATCGAGAATTCAATTTTTGGAAGATAGGGTCGCAAGGTCGGTTATTATCCAGCACGATACAGCAGCGGCCTCGCGCATTCTGTTTGGAGCAACCGTAATGGTAAAAGACCTCTCAAATAACAAAGAATATGAGTATATGCTGGTTTCGCCAGAAGGTTCAGACCCCGTAAATGGCAAAATCAGCTCGGTTAGTCCTATAGGAAAAGCCCTGATTGGCAAAAGCAGGGGGGACAAAGTAGAAGTACAAACACCCAAAAAAGTGCTTAAACTGGAGATTTTGGATTACAAATAGTATTTTTTTTACTATTTTTACCTTTTATGCGTATTATGGAGCAAATATGAAAGTAAAACTTTGGGTAGCGTTTTTTTTATTGATGGCCATTTCCGCATGGGCGGGCAAATGGACCGTTGACTCTTTTGATAATTCTCCAGACCCCGGCGATCCAGATGAATTCATAGTCCCGGAATCTGGGAGCGGATTAAAACCGGTCAAGCCTGCGCAGGTGACTCAGGGCGGCGGCCGTTTTTATGTGAGGCAAAAATTTGAAGACACCTTTGGAGACGAAGAGGCCGTCTATCAGCTTTTCCAAGGAAAACAAACAGATGCTGCAAAATCTTTGGGCAAAATAAGCTTGGATGGCATTCCATACCAAACGCTTATTAAAATGAAGCTTTTCTATTCCAGAAACGCCTCTGGAGACGATGACCTGGAAAATGTATATTATGATGGAAAAGATATCTTTGTTGAGGGCGAAGACCCAGTTTACATGAACCTGAACGGAAAAATGGAAGAGCTAAAACCCTCCGTTTCAAGAGAATTCAAAATTTCAGTTACATCTGACCCTCCAGGCGCAACAGTAACCGTTGGAGGCTCCAATAAAGGCTCTACACCAGTGACATTTACCGCAACTTCAAGCAAAATAATAACGCTTGTCATTAGCAAAGACGATTATTACACCGTTATCAAGCCCATTACGCCATCAGAAAAAAAGGTAACGCAAGAAGGCTTTCTTTTAACCGAGAGGAAAAAATTGGAAAACCCGGCTGCAGCTTTCAGGACTAAATTGCAAACCGCATTAAGTTCCAGAGATGCAAATGCTCTGAAAAAAATCAAAAGCGATATTCAGCAGGCTCTGAAAAACTACAATTCAGACAGCAAAAAAGCTATCGATGGCATCATTTCAAAAATGCCGGCAAATCCGCCTAAAGCCTCCAGTGAAAGCTCCGGAGATTTTACAGCGCGAGAAAACCTTTGGAAAAACACGCAAGCTAAAGAAAAAGACGCTCTGAACAAAGATGCATTAAACTATTTCAATGAGCTTAAAGAACTTTCAGCAGATGCGGATGCCGCAGGTGCAGACTTGGACTTTAATTTGAGGTATGAATATATTCCGAATTCTGCGCTTACATTCAGCAAATGGGGTCCAAAAGATGTTTCCATAAGCGCAAAAGTCAACAACTCCAGAGTTAAATTTGAAACCAGCAACGCAAGAGTTGGCTATGGTTCATTGCCTCGCTCCGAAGTTGAAGACTACGAAGAAGATATTCACGGCGTATTGAAAATCTGGGACACTCCGAATGAAAGCGGAAAGTTCGCTTCTATTTACGATATAGCATTTTTTGTTGACGAAACTCCATTGCAACTCTTAAACAAAGGTTCTGTTTCTCTAAGCGAAGCTACAAGCAGTTCTCGCAAAACGGAATCCGATTTGAATTCTCGCGTAAAGAAAATGTCTGGCAAAGCTGCATGGGACAAAAAAGACGAAGCTGCAACTATCGATGCGCTTCGCAAAGGCAGTTCTGCTATGCCGCCGCCAGCGCCCAAAAAAGCGCCGCCGCCAGTAGCTGCAGATGATGATGACGATGATGCATACTACGACGAAGATGAAGACGACGAAGAGTTTGAAGAAGAAATGGACAACCAGAAAAAGCGCGATTATGCCCGAAATAATGCAGCGACTAGCGCTGCGGATATTTTCGGAAACACCGATGAATATCTGTTCTGGACCGGCATGGTATTTGCCGCAGCCGCAATTGGAACCGGTGTTTTTGGTTTCTTGGAGAATCAGAAATTTATTGAAGCAGACAATGCGCTTAAAGCAACGGAAAAAGAGATGTCAAATGCTAGGCAAAAGATAAGAGATGCTTGCAATGCTTCTGCCATGACAGATAAGGAATCTTGCATAAGAAATGCCGAAGATGTTGCCTGGACAGAAGGCGCAAAAGATAAAGATGGACAAAGTTTGGATGTGCTTTGGCAACTCAATCAATACAAAACGAAAAACCAAACAACCAAAGACTCCTTTAATAAGAGCCGCATAATTTTCTTTGGCTCTGCTGGGCTTTCTGCAGTGATTAGCATAACCCTATTCTTATGGTAAAGGCTTGGATTTCTGTAAATAAAATTTTATGCGAAACTATCATCGGGATTTATCCCGATGAACTTTACACGCCTCAAACGGTGGAGTTCGGCTTTTCATTTGAATATGCAGCTACAACTGATTCCATAGAGGATGCTGTGGATTACGCCGTTTTAACGGATGAATTGAAAGCCTTTGCTGCAAGCTGCAAATTCAAGCTTTTGGAAACATTGACAGCGGAAATCGCAAAAAAAATTTTGGCGTTTTCAGCCAAAATAACAAGAACAAAAGTTTATTGCATAAAATTGAATGAACTGAAACCAAAGGCAGAAATTGAATTGCATAACTCCTAGCTCGCCGGAATATCCGCCTCTTCTCTCTAAGTCAAAATACGCCGTTCCAAATCTCTGGATTAACGGAGCTGCAAATTTCAGCGATGAATTTTGCATTGCAATGGTTGGCACCAGAAGCCCTAGCGGGATTGCGCCAAGCACTGTGAAATCTTTGGTGAAAACTTTAAAAGGCTACAAAGTTCGCATAGTCAGCGGGCTTGCTCAGGGCATAGACTCGCTTTGCCATGAGGCTGCAATTGAAAACGATTTGCCAACCACTGCAGTTATAGCTCAAGGACTGGACATGCCTCTGCAAGGCAGTCAAAAAACGCTCTCAGAAAAAATTTTAGAACATGGGGGCAATATAATTTCGCCTTTTGCGCCAGGCTCGCAGGCTTACCAGGGTTATTTTGTGAAAAGAAACACAATCATATCAGGGATGTCCAACGCCACCATGGTTGTAGAAAGCAGAACCAAAGGCGGAGCAATGCACACCGCAAACTTTTGCACCAGAGAAAACAAGCCCTTGCTCGCAGTGCCAGGCTCCCCTATGACCCCAAGCTCCGCTGGCTGCAACCATTTAATTTACCAAAACCAGGCGCAAATAATCTGGAATGCTGGCGAACTCCCCGCAATTTTAGGCCTAAACTCACTATTCCCAACTTTTAACTCTCCTCTCCCCACTCTCAACTCTCAACTCCCCAACTGGGCTGCAAAAGGAACAATTCTGGAAATAAACGACATCTGCGAGCAAAGCCAAAAGCCGGTAAACGAAGTTTTGGCAATGCTAACGGAAATGGAAATGCAGGGCAAGTGCAAAGTGAACGGACACAGCGTAATATTTCTAAATTAGCTCTACTATGCCTTTAAAGCAACTCTTAAGAAGCGTTTGGCTCTATAGCTGGATATTGATTGTACCGCTCGCAATCCTGGCAAGTTTTACAGACTTGCTATTGCTGGGCGGCATTCGCATATTTTTGGCAATAGTTACCGATTCTTTGATAACCCCTGTCTTTGATATTAAATTTTTGAAAAACATCCATATTCAGCATTGGCTGATCATGGTGATTGCAATAGTAGCCGTCCGTTATTTGTTTATAACGCTAAGAGCACGAACAGAAGAGAGGCTCTGCTACAAGCTGGAAAGCCATTTGCGCGCATGGTGGATGCATATAGTGAAAAATTTGCACCCAACGCAGCTTCACAGGCCAGATCTAGCCGGCATCTTGCATAACTCGAACATATCTGTTTCTGCGCTCCCAAAAGGCAGCAAAGTGGTTACCCAGTCCATACAGGCAATTTCGCAACTGCTGTTTTTCATACCGGTTTTATTTATTCTCTCTTGGCAATTAACCCTTGTGCTGCTATTTGTTTTTACTCCGCTTGTTCTGTATTTGCAAAAAACAATAAAAAATACCAGCAAAGATATTGACGCTTTCAACATCTATGCCGGAGATTACGATTCAACTCTATGGAAGTGGACAGCTATTCGCAGATGCTGGAATAATCAGGCGGAGCTATCAAAATATTCATCCCTGCTCTTCAGAAAAATTCGCGCTCTGAAAAAAGCTTCCACCGAAAGCAGCGTTAGAGATGTGACCATAACGCAAAGCATAGAAACCATTTCCATGTTGGTCATGTGCGTTGTTTTGGCTATTTGTGCATTTTTAATAGACGATAAACAGACCATAATCCTATTTTGCGTGGCGCTATTTATATGTTACAAACCATTGAAAGATTGTTCTCAACTGTTTTCCAGTTTAAGGGATTTGAAAATTGCATATACCGGGCTTAACCATTTGGAAGAAATGGAACGCACCGTGCCTTTCTTTGATGAAAAAGACGAAGAGAGCATTAGAATTGACAATATGTCTTTCAAGTATGGAGAATACGAACCTTGGATATTCAATAATTTAAGCAATGCGCTCAGGCTAAACCGCCCGTTGATACTGCACGGAGAAAACGGAAGCGGAAAAACTACGCTGCTTCGCATTTTATCTGGTTTGGAAGTTCCCCAAAGCGGAAATATTTCCATGCCGCCAAAAGCAAAAACAGGCTCTTTCTATCTTTCGCAAAGATTGTTTTTCCCTCCAATTTTCTGGCTCGATCAAGCTATAAAAGAAAAGGATATAAGCCCAACAATAAAAAAATTGTTCGATGTTTTGGGCTTGGATACGCTCTTGAAAAAGAACGGTCACTCAAACGGCGAACTGCAAAGAATAGGCCTTGCATGGGCTATTGTGAGCGGCATGCCATTCTTGTTTTTGGACGAGCCTTTTGCCTATATTTCCCAAGATATGCGAGAACCTATTTTCCAGGCATTTTGGAATGCCACAACCGAAACGGGTCAATGGTGGATGATGGCAACTCACATTCCTCCGCCTGCTGCATATAAAGACCGAGTTGTGTACTGGAAATTACAATCGACTTCTCCTTCTTCTTAAACCAGGTTATCTGCCGCTTTGCATAATGGCGAGTTTTCAAAGCGATTGCCTCCGATATCGAAAACGGATCTTCATTTTTTTCCAGCGCATTTTTCAATTCCAAATAACCCAGACTTTGCCAAGCAGGCGCATCTGCAGGCACGGTTTTTGAAAGTTCAATAACCTCCTGCGCCCAGCCATTCTCAAGCATTTTGACAATGCGCTCATTAATCCTTTTATAAAGTTCATCCCTTGGAAAATCAATCCAAATAGAAGGAACCGTGCCTATGCCTCCCACTCTATCGCTAGCCATTCCACCAAGCTCCAGAACTCGCAGCAAACGCTGAGTATCGCCCATCATAATCTTACCCTCTATGTTCGGGTCTGCTTTCAAAGCATCGTGATAAAGCTCATCTCTTCTGTTCTCATAATGTTTTTTCAATCTTTCCCTTACTTCGGGTTCTGACTTTGGTTGCGGGCTCAGTCCTTGGCAAAGGGCTTGCATGTAAAGCCCGGTTCCTCCAACCAGGATAAATTTTGCGTTTGGTCTTTTAGCGAGCAATGCCTTGACATCTTTTGCATATTCTGCCGCATTGTATTGCGCGCATGGCTGCAAAAAATCAACCATATGATGAGGCGCTGCGTTTAACTCATCCATAGTAGGTTGCGCCGTCCCTATTCTGAACCCTTTGTAAATTTGCCTTGAATCCATGCAAATAATCTCTGCACCCAGCTTTTGAGCGAGCAAAATAGCAAACCCGGTTTTGCCTGAGCCTGTAGCGCCTAAAATTGCACCTATTATTGGCATAGCGGTAATTTACTATATTTACAATCGATGTTAGACTTTTACCCTGTTCATATATACTATCCGCTTGAAGAAGCGGAAAAGAAGTACAACGAGGGGGCTTTAAAGCAAACTGAGGCCTACCTCCTTGA
>WQSA01000098.1 GCA_009788135.1 Candidatus Fibrimonadales bacterium | reverse complement strand
ATTTTTTTGAGCGAGTCCAGAATCTCATCCCCATCGGCTCTCCAAGCGTATTTCGCAGATGTTAAATCAATGCTCAAATCATAAGATTGCACCCATTCCAAAGAGCTTTTCATCAAATACATAGCAGATATTAAAACATTTGCCTCGGCCCAGCCAATTTGATCGTATTCTGTAAAATGNTCTTCCAAATCCAATTGCTCTATAAAATAAGGGTCCAGGCTAATTCTCGCNTCCGGTCTGCTTTTCAGTTGTTCAAGTCGCTCTACGGCCTTATTGAAAGAATCTCCGAAAACTCCGTNAACAACATCGTCCATAATTNTGCTAAAGCCGTTTGTATTATTATTCACCAAATTTGCGAGCAGGGATATTGCCCAGGCATCCGCGCCAAAAATAGTGCCATTTATCAACATTTCCTCATACAAAGTACCTTCGCCTTGAACCCATGCCGGAGTTGAAATGCCAGGCAAAGAAACATTTCTGTATCTTGGCGTTGTGGATATAAGATTATACTGGTATGTATATCTGCCGGTTTGATAATCATAATCAGAGTAAGCTACATAATAGCCGCTTTGCATTATGCCGTAATATTTGGGGTTGTACCAATTGTTAGTATCTACCCACTCCACATAACGCTCAATGTTATTATCCCAGTAGGAATATTCAATCTCCTCTGGATATTCCACAAGCCAGTCGCGGCTGAAAAGGGCGTTCATTTTGTTTGGGTATGTGGTAAAGCCAAAGTTGTCCTTCATAAGGCTTGCCACCTTAGGGTCTATGCTTATCCTTGCCAAATGGGCAAGAGTGGAATAGATTATCGCTTTAGGATCGTTGTTGTCTGCTATATAAGCATTGTCGTAGCATTTTACAGCATTGTCCCAACTCTCCGCTTTAAGAAAGCTTATGCAGCTTGTCAAAATAGAGTCCACGCTATAGGTGGAGATATATTCTCCATCTACAGGATTGTTGTTGCTGCTGCTATCTGAGCAGTTTGTGAATACGAGCGCTAAAAGTAACGCGGGGAGCAAATAAACGGGGAACTTTTTCATAAAACCTCACTTTTAAGTTGTTTGTTAATCCAGTAAAATGGCTTTAAATGTTGCGGTTTGCATGCCAACATCTGTTATTACCACAGCGAATAAATCCCATTCAGAGCTAAAAACTAAAAACGCTTTATTAGGCGCAATGTTAATTTCTTCAACGTCCGGCCCATCTAAAATCGCATCTAGCATCGGTTCGAACTGTTCAAGATCAGAGTAGCTGTTAGCGTTCTGCAATATAGCTGCAGCCCCTGGGGGAAGCTCCCAAAGCATCACATCGCTTCCATAATATTCGCTATAATCATTAGACCAGAATTCATCAAAGTACCACGGTGCGTAAATCTTGTTTCCTTCGTCGCCGTCCAAATCGCTGTAAGCGATTAAGTCAATGCCGTAGTTAAAATATGCATATGTATCTTCATAATCAAGATCGGCGTAACTGAATGTGCTTGACAACGTAAAATCATATGTATGCAAGGTGGGTACAATGTTGCATTCTATGGGAACAATTTTGACCATAGACAGAGATTGCCCGTTGTCAAACGTCGCTGTGATCGAGAATCTATAGCTCATATTGCATTGGAGATTAAGAGAAGTAATCCCGTCCAAGCTTACGGTCGGGGCTGGCAATGTTAAATAAGGCTTTAACTCAGATATTAAATAATTGTCGTTTATGACTACTTCGGAAATCATGTTGTTGTTTGTCGCTGCAATTGTGCCCGACATTGTCATTATAGCTGTGTTTTGATCAAAAACTAGGGTAAACGGCTCCGTGAACTCCCCGCCAATGGCATCCGGAATAGAGCTTGAACTTGAAGGTCTTATAGACGAGCTGCTCTCCGGGTCATACTCGTAAAAACTTAGAGCTTCGGATGTTGTTGTATTTACATCGTCATCTTCCATGGAGCAAGAAGCGATAAAAGCAACGGCAAACGACAGGCTTGCCAGCAGTAGGGGTAAACGATTGGTTTTCATAAAAACTCCTTAATTTTCAAATAAAGTAGAAATTTCTACCTTACCCTCATGTCCAAGCTTAAATTTTCAATGCTGTCTGCCAGCAGAGGCAGCAATTTTGAAGCCATAATGCGCCACGTGGCCGCAAACGAACTAAACGCAGAGTGCATAAGCCTTGTAACTATACCAGACAACAAATCTATAGAAGTTGCAAATAAATACGGGGTCCCGGTTCGCATAATTGAAAATGGCAACCTGCTCTCCATTTTGCAAAGCGACAACCCGGACTTGATAGCTATGTCTGGCTATATGCGAAAAATACCCGAAGATGTTTTGGAGATTTTTGAAAACAGAATAATAAACATACACCCATCGCTTTTGCCTGCCTTTGGAGGGAAGGGCTGCTACGGAATTCATGTTCACGAAAAGGCGATTGAAGCAGGAGTGAAAATCACCGGAGTTACGGTGCATTTTGTAAGCAAAGACTATGACTCAGGGAAAATAATAGCCCAAAGCGCAGTGCACGTTTTGCCCAGCGATACTCCCGAAACCCTTGCCGCTCGCGTTTTGCAAGAAGAACACAATACTTATTGGCAGGTGATTAGAGATTTTTCTAAATTAAACGTCCATGCTTAAAAAAGTTCTTTTCCTTTTTCTCTCCCTTGTTCCAGCTTTTGCGCAAGACATTGTCGCAGATTTGCTGGTTGAGAAAAAAGACAACGTAGTTTACTTTGACGGCATAGATTTAAGCAAAAAAATGAAAATGCAAATCCTGTGGCAAGGCGATATTTTGCAAATAGGAAATTCCTCTTGGAATCTGGACAACGAATGGGTGAGCATAAAAGATGCCAGCTTTTTGCTGCAAACACCGGTGCAAAGCAGCATAAACGGCAAAAAATCGTTCTGGTTTCCGCTCCCGTCTTCGTTGCAGGTTTTTGAGCGGTTGCTGAATAAACCCATAGAATACGACTCCTTATCTGCGAGAATAATGGCCGGCAAGCTCAAGGATATATGGAGCGTGAATTTGGAGTCCAGAAACAATGGCGAAGTCTTGGAGCTGAGATTTTCAAGGCCCTTCAAAACGGAATTTTTCTATCCTCATCCAAATTATATCTTTCGCATAAACGGAGCCGCTATAGACAGCACAATGTTTCATGACTTGGCCAAGAAATCTTCGCTGATAACCAGAGTTGTTCCCGTTCAAGATGCGCAAAGCTCGCAGCTCACGCTCTCGCTGAGGGACAACATAGAAAAACCGGAATTGATACAGAAAGACGGCGGGAAAACTATTCAAATAGTGCTGAGAAAAAAACAGGCTCCGCAAACCCAGGCCAATCAGCCAAAAGCGGAGACTCCGGCAAACACGAGCGGCAAAAAAATCAAAACCATAGTGATAGACCCCGGGCATGGCGGCAAAGACCCCGGAGCGATTGGCTATAAAAGCCTTCAAGAAAAAGATGTTGTTCTGAGCGTGGGCCTTAAACTAAGGAAAATTCTGGAAGAAAAAGGCTTTGCAGTGAAAATGACAAGAAGCACGGACGAATTCATTGATCTGGGCAAACGTCCAAAAATGGCGAGCGACTGGGGAGGCGATTTATTTGTTAGCCTGCATTGCAATGCTATAGATGGCAAGGAAAGGCAGCAAAAGACCGATGGATTCAAGTTTTACATTTTGCGAGCGGGCGGCTCAGAAGAAGACAAAGCCATTGCCCGCAGGGAAAACCAGGTGGTAGCGTTGGAAACCGGAAAGCGCAAAACGGAGATTTCTCCGGCAGAATGGATAGTTTTGGACAATCAGCTTGCCCTTTACGCAGAAAAAAGCGCGCTTTTGGCTGGGCATCTGGTGGAAGCTTTTGATGGCGGTTCTGTAAGAAAACAGGGAACAGGAGCTGGGCAGGCAGGCTTTATGGTCCTTGTTGGAGCCTATATGCCGGCAGTTTTGGCAGAGCTGGGTTTTATAACTCACCCTGCGGATGGAGAGTTCCTGGCTACGGAAAAAGGGCAAAACGAGCTAGCAGAACGGCTTGCAAATGCAATTTTAGCGTTTGCTAAATAACTATATTTATATTATGAAATCTAAGTCTCTTTGGATTTGTGCATTGGTCATGGCTTTTTGCGCAACCTTAGCCATGGCGCAAGCACCTGCGCATCAAATACCTCCTCCAGTTGAAATAGCCCCCGCCCCTGATGCAGATTCTGTTGCAGTTGCTGAACAAATTCCCGAAGCATTAGAAACTTCCGAAGTTTTGGAAACTTCCAAAGCGGATTCCGCTGCAGTTGCCGAACCTGCGGCTCAAGATACTGCACGGGCTGCATTCGCCAATCCCGAACCTGAACCTGCAGATGAGCAAACCATAGTCATTGCCCTGGCCGCGCCATCAGAACCAATCAAATTTGAACTTGGCCTTCGCGCTGGTATTGGCATAAGCAGTTTCCGCGATCACAAAGCGCTTGTGATTGGCAACAGCGCATACGCCATTATTCCAGGCATAGATTATTCTTATAGCATAGGTTTAGCTTCAGCAATTGTGATAAACGACTTTTTCAGCATTGCGCCAGAGCTTCAGTATTCGTTCTACAGCGCGAGCAATGAATATACCATTGACGAGCCTTTCGCAGACTTCGATGAGATGAACGAAGCTTACGTATATATGCATTCCATTGAGCTTCCCGTTCTGCTGCGTTTCAAAACGCAAAGCCTTTATTTTGAAGTCGGTCCTCAGCTTGGCTACAACTTGTATGCTAAAATTTACAAGAACAACAAACCATACAAGCCCGATGTAATTGGATTTGCATTTGGTCCGAGCGCAGGTTTTGGAATAAACCTGAATGACATATTGCTTGGCATTCGCGGCTATCTTGGAATTACCGAATATGCGGAGAACTCAGAAGGCTATCCTTGGAGCGCTCAAGTTAGCTTAACCATATTTTTCTTTTAAGGAGAAATCACTATGAACAAGAAATTGCTCTTATCGTTTATTGCAGTTTTTTTCACCATCATATTGCTTGCCTGCGGCGATTCTATTGTTGAAACAACGGGCAACGGTCCAATAGAAACCACGGCCAGACTAACCATTATGGTTCAAGACGGCCTTGCAGGCACTCCGCTTGCAGGAGCTTCGGTGACTTTTATATCTACGGGAGAACTTGGCGTAGAAGTTGCGCCAGGCACTTTTGTATTTGAAAAAGTGTATGTGGGCAATCATAATTTGCTTGTTTCAAATGGAGCCACGCATGCTGAAAGGATTTACGGAACATCAATTGTCGGCAAATTGAGCGAGAATGTTTACATCGCTCAAGAAAACGCCGAGACCGTGCCGCTTAATCCGTTAAGCTCCGGCCTTGAGGGTTATATATATTACACAAATAAAGACAATGTGAATGTTCCTGCAGAAGAAGTTACCGTGTATTTGCAGTTCGCTTCCGACAATCTTGTTAAGAAAATTTATCCAGCAACAGGAGTAACGGGGCCAGACGGCAAATATGTTTTCACAGGCTTGCCTGCCGTGGGCGAACCATATACTATTGTGGCAATAGGAAAAACCCTTGGCAGCATACCCTTCCAAACCATGACTTTCGGTCCCTGGACTGACTTGGCAAGAGGCGTTGTTGTTGACAAGGGAATAAGAACCATAACTCAAGCTCAAAATACGGCCGTGTTTGCTGTTTCCCAATACAGCGAAGTTATAGCGGCAGACAAAAGAGATACTACCGTATTCTTTGTGTTTAGCGACAAAGTGGATGCTTCAAAACTTACAATCTCTTCAATTGGCTTGCCTTCTTCTGAAGTTGCAGACATTAAGTGGAATGCAGACTACGATACGCTGAACATTACCCCTATTAGTATGTGGAGCGCTCGCGAAGGCTCTTTCAATGTTAACCTCAGCGCTTTGCGCTCCGTGAGAGGAGCATCTTTGCCAACCCAATCTTATACAATAATCGTCAATAAGGAAGATTTGAGCGCGCTGGAAGTAACAGGGCTTAAGGTTATTGGCGTGGATGCCAAAGCTGCGAAAAAAGATTCTGTGGATTATGGCTCTTCTTCTGTCAATTTAATTTGGAACAAAGTTGATGGCGCAGAGGGTTACAAAATATATCGCAGGCTGGATGGTCAAAACAGTTATACGGATATGGGAATTACAATCTCCAATGTACTTGATACAATGCGTTCCAATGTTGGTTTTGGCAGTCCAATAGCAAACAGAAAAGCGAAGTTCTTGGTGCAGGCAGTCAACTCCCAGTCCAGATCCAGGCTAGACACTTTGAATGCGCTGGAAGTGCAAGACAATGTAGGGCCAACAGCGGGCACTCAAGTGCCTGGCGACATTGTTGCTAGATTTGACTCATATACTCCCGACGAGATAGCTTCAATCTTTTATTTGAATTATTATCTTTCTCAGACAGCAGAATCTCCTGATATTCACGAGGCTTGCATTTTGTTCGATGAACCTATAGATGCAACAGAAGCGACTTTTGGTTTTGTAAACGCTGGCGGAGATGCAAGTGTTGTGGGCAGGCTGGAAATGGCAAAAATCTGGAGGAGCAACGTCTATGAAAACGATGAATTGTGCCTGACTTTTAAAGTTGGGGCGGGGCAGGCTATTACGCCGGGGCTGAATTTAAATGCGATATATAGCATTAAAGGTTTGAAAGACAAAAGCCCTATGGCGAATCCGTTTGTGAAAACCTATACCAACTTGCATATTCCGGTGGTAACGACAAATAATTTGGAATTTAGATTTATAACAACAATGTAGCGATATAACTTTTTGGAGAAGAACCTATGTACAAAAAGACTTTTATTTTGTTTGCAGCGGCATTGTTTGCACTGCTGTTTTCTTGCAGCGATGACGTTGTCAAAGCGGAAAATGTACTGCAAACCGAGTTACACGTTACTGCGCAAGACGCAAGTACGGGAGAATTTGTGGAGGCAAAGGCGGTTTTGTTAGGGGACGCTTTGGTTGTTCCCGTTGCAGGTTCGGCAACTTTCAAAGTGATGGCTGGCACTCACAGGATATTGGTTGAAAAACCTGGTTATGCTTCCATTGAAATCATAGCAACAATTGACACAGACGAACATAGCAATGTTTACGTAGCAAAAGAAAACTATATAAATGCGCAGCTTTATCCGCTGACCGCAGGCTTAAGCGGGTATTTGACTTATACAAATGCCAATGGCAAGGATGTTCCTGCAGCGGGCGCAACAGTGCGCATAACATTTCCAGGCTTGCTTTTGAAAAACTTTGAAGAGGCAACAACCGATACGGATGGCAAATATGTTTTTGCGAATTTGCCCGCTGTTGTCAACAATTATAAAATTGCCGTTTTGCCAGTCATTATGGCAGACGGCAAATCTTTTGGAGAATTGGAGCTTAACAGTACGCACGCCTTAGAAAGCGGGTTTTCCATATACAATGATGTTCAAAATATTAGCGTTCTTACGTCTACTTTCGTAGTTTCGTATTATACTAAGAATGTTTTTGATGCTGATACCGTTGCATTCGCTTTCAGCGATGATATAAATCTGGAGTCTGTGACGAACAGTACCGTAGATGTTTCCCCCGTTATTGCCATTAATATAAAGTGGGGCAAGAATACTTTAGCCATTGTTCCTGCCGGGAAATGGACAGGGAACTTCTATGTTGAGCTAAATAACCTGAAATCTGTTAAGGGACAGTCTTTGAGCAATAATAACTACTTAATAACCGTGCTTAAGCCAGATTTGAGCTCTTTGAATGTTACCGGTCTTGTGAATACGGATTCTGCTTCCATTAACTTTGACAGCGAATCTGCCGCTTTGAGATGGAACAGGCTTGAAGGCGCAGAAAAATATGAAATATATGCTACAAAAAATGGCTTGAATAAGTTTGAAAAAGTTGGCGAGACTTCTAGTTTGCTAGACACGAGCGCATTAGTTCATTTCAACGCTGCCGGCGATGTTAATATAGGTACAGATGCTTACATTTTTAATGTACAGGGAGTTAACAGCAATTCAAAGAGCTTGCTAAAGGGAAACGGGCTGCTTGTGTATGTCAGGCAATAGTATTTAGACGAAAGTTAACAAAATCGTAACGGAATTGTAACATTCAAATGCTAAATTTAATATATTGTTATGAGACGTGCAATTGAAAAAGGGATAGAAACAATCTTTGCCGCCAGCGGAATGGTGACTACGGTTGTTATTTTGCTCATAGTGGCCTTTTTGTTCAAAGAAGGTTTTGGGCTGTTCAAAAGCCCCGTTGTGGAAAAAGGCTATGCGCTGTGCGTAAATTCGTCCAATCCTGTTGAATTTATAAGCGCTGCCGATATAAAAAAGATTTTCAACGAAGAAATTGGAAATTGGGTTCCATATCGCTTTGATGGAGACGAGCTAAGCGAAAATTACGAAGAAGAGCAATTTGCAGACAGGCTTGGCGAAATAATCGCCGAAACTCCCAGAATACTCGCTTTTATACCCGAAGAATATTTGCCTAGAAATAAAAA
>WQSA01000097.1 GCA_009788135.1 Candidatus Fibrimonadales bacterium | reverse complement strand
TTTTCAAAATCAAATTTGTTCAATATGCGTTTGTTTTATGCGCAATTCCCAATTTTCCAGACAGTGTCTGGAAAATTAAGTTGGTCGCATATTATTGAGATAACCCGCCAATAGGCATTATTCTCGCGAAAGAAAAAAACGATGTGATGGTTCAATATGCTATGTATGGGAACAACAACAATCTGTTTGTTTCAAAATACCAATTATATTTACCCGATTTGGAAGAACTGCGTGATTTATTGTCTAAACAAATTGATAAATAACCCTCCCCCACCAAAACACGCCTCAAACCGCTCCCAAAACTCTGTTTTTCCCACTAGCCATTCACTACTAGCCACTAGCCTAGAAAGTTAATCAGCGTTTACTATATTAAATCCATGCTACAAATATATTCCTATTTAATCGCTAAAAAAACGCCGTTTGCAAATTTACCCACATTCACATTCCTTGTGATTCTACTTGCCATGCTTGCCCTGCCAACTTCTGTTCAGGCAAAGCGAGTTGAGCAGGACAAAGCCGAGAAACTGGCTAAGAACTTCGTAGAAAAGAAGCATGGCAAGAAAGCGAAAGAAAATGTTCGCCTGAAGCATACCGCTAAAAAGAAGATGAAAAGACAAGGGCAAAAAGCGACCGGCAAGCCAATGTATGCTCCGGCTCCACCGCCCGAAGAACAAGATGAACCGCTTTATTACGCATTTAATGTGAATGAGGAATCCGGCGGCGGTTTTGTGATTGTGGCCGGTGATGATGTTGCAAGGCCGGTGCTTGGGTATTCCGACAATGGAAGTTTTGATGAAAAAGACATGCCGCCTAATTTTGCTTACTGGATGGATTTTTTGCAGGGGCAGATAGCGGAAGCTATTGGAGATGGTATTGAGCAGGATGAAGCGACAAAGATGGAGTGGGAGGAGTATATTGGCGGAATGGCCGCTCCGGAACCTGTTGTGGAGCCTTTGGTGCAGACAAGGTGGGGTCAAGGATCTCCATACAATAATATGGTGCCTATGGACGGAGAGTTCCGTAGCAAAACTGGTTGCGTGGCAACTGCTATGGCCCAAATAATGAAGTTTCACAATCACCCTGCACGAGGCATTGGGCAGAGCGAACCATATACAACCGGTACTCTTAAAATAGAAGTGCCATCTGTAAGCTTTGATGTTGATTATGACTGGGGCAATATGCTAAATACCTATCGTAGCGCAGACAACGCCACAGAAGAGCAGGAAAATGCCGTAGCCACGCTAATGTACCATGCCGGAGCAAGCCTAAAAATGAATTATACCGCCGGATCAAGCGGCGCAGTCACAAAGAATATTGCCAAATCATTGACCACATTCTTCGGATATGCAAAAGACATTCAATACCGCCAGCGCACTTACTATACCAATAGTGCTTGGGAAGAAATGCTGAGAGAACAGCTAGATGCCGGTTTGCCAATGGTTTACCGTGGACAGGGCCATGCTTTTATAGCAGATGGATACGATAATGCAGGTAAATTTCACTTCAACTGGGGATGGGGCAGTTCTGGATATTTTGTAACTAATGCGTTAATCTATTCTAAATACAACATCGGGCAGTTCGTGATAGCTAATATAAAACCTGATGGTGACTTTTTCAGTACTTATGAAATGGCATTATTAAACTTTTCCGTAAATAAAATCTCCGTATCTCAAAATGAATTGTTTGTCGCTAAAGTGCAGGCAAGAAATCTGAGTTATTTGGATGCATTTAACGGTGGTCGCTGGGGTTTGGCGTTAGTGGATGGCAATGACAATATTGTAGCAATAGTAGCAGATGTAAACGCCGGAGCACGTGCCCCGCAGACAAACTCCAGCCATTTCGAAATAAATAGCTTTGTGCCAGAAACTGTGCAGCCAGGAAAGTATAGGCTAAGAGTTACCGTTAAACCTACTGATGGCGATTGGAAACTCATTACGAAATCTGCGATTAACAAAGGAATTCCCTCTTACTTTGATTTCACAGTCACTCCATATCAAGGCGCAACTCCGGGCGGAGGTTATGGTTTGGCATTGACAGATTTTAGATCAGAGAGAACTTATGCCATTCACGGCGAAAGCACACAGTTTAGCATGAGCAGCGCATTAAGAAACATAGGCTTGGAGCAATTTCCCGGTGGCCAAGTTGGAGCGGCCTTGGTTGATAATAATGATAAGATTGTGGAAATTATAGGATCTGCGAATTTCAGTGCGTTAAATGCCACAGCAAATAGAACAGCGACAACAAATGCTACTATTCCAGCTACTGTAGAGCCTGGAGTTTACCGCTTGCGAACTATAGCAAGACAACCGGCCAACGGTGATTGGCGCCTTGTCACAATGTCCTTGCCGGGCATTTCAAACCGCATAGATTTTGGCGTATTTACGGAAGGTAGCGCAGGAACGGTAGCTTTTGCGTCGGCAGATGGCAATGGCACAGTCACGGCTTTGATTGATGGAAATGCTATCGCATCCGGTGCTTCGGTTGAACTTGGCAAGAAGATGGCATTCAAAGCGGTTCCAAACAGCACTCACATAGTTGCAGGCTGGACTGTAAATGGCGAGGAAGTGCTTGGCAACGCAACAGAAACGCTTGAAATTACCCACTTCCGAAACGAGACAATAGTAACTGTGATATTCAAAGAAAAAAATCTCTATCAGAAGGTAGCGGATTATGCTCTGGCAACCGAAAATACCGTTATTGCAGTTGAGCAAAATTACACGCTTGATGTTCTCGTAAATATCCCAGCACCTGCCGAAGAAGGCGTAACTCTTACAATCAAGAGCGCAAATTCGTCTGCTCCTGTTACTCTTAGGCGTGGCATAGGCGGCAATTTATTCAAAGTATCCAGTGGCGCAACGCTTGTTCTGGAAAATATAATTATTCATGGCGGTGATGACGGCTATTCAGATAGCGAGGAAGCGGTTAACGAAGATGAACTAGAAAGTGCCAAGGGAACGCTGATAATTGTGAACGATGGCGGAAAATTTGAAATGAATGACGGCACTATTTTGCGCAATAATGCAAATTTAAGCATCGACGGCGGAGCCGTAATTGTCAATAGCGGCGGCTTATTCACCATGAACGGTGGCAATATTGCCTATAATACGACAAATTATAATGGCGGAGGCGTACACATAAACGGCGGCACGTTCTCTATGGACGGTGGCAGCATAAATGGCAATGAAGGCAAGGACGGCGGTGGCATATATATCAATAATAGTGGGGTATTTACTTTAGCCGGTGGCAACATAAACGACAACACTGCCTATAAAGATGGTGGCGGAGTTAGGATGGCAAACGGCACATTCACTATGAGCGGCGGCAAAATAAGCAATAATACTGCCGGCAGAGATGGCGGAGGCATTAGGATGTCCGGTGGCACTTTCACCATGCAAGACGGAAAGATCAACGACAACTTCTCTGTAGATGGTGGCGGCATGGATGTGTCTGGCAGCAGCACCACAGTCACCATGAATGGCGGAGAGATAAGCGGAAATGTTAGCACTAAAATAAGCGAAGTTACCTCTGGCAGAGGTGGCGGGCTTACTGTGTGGAGCAGCGCTAAATTCACCATGAATGGTGGCAAAATCAGTGGCAATACCGCTGATCTTGACGCTGGAGGTTTATACATATCTGGAGCCAATACTGTCTTCACCATGAATGGTGGTGAAATAAGCGATAACATTGCTACTGGTGCTGACGGTGGCGGAATTAGGATATCGGGTGGTACGTTCACCATGCAAGACGGAAAGATAAGCGGCAACACCGCCCTTGACGGCGGCGGCATGGATATATCCGGCAGCAGCACCACATTCACCATGAATGGCGGCGAAATCAGCGGAAATGTTGCTACTAAAATAGAAGGCAATACAGACGCAGGCAGAGGCGGCGGCATGACCGTGTGGAGCAGCGCCAAATTCACCATGAACGGCGGCAAAATCACTGGCAACGCTGCCGGCGTTAACGCAGGCGGAGCATACGTATCGGGTAACAATACTGTCTTCACAATGAACGGCGGTGAAATAATCGGCAACACAGCCCCAGTCGGCAATGGCATACATCGAGCTAGCGGCACAGTCAATCTAAACGGCGGCGTGGTAGCAGGAACAGGAGCCGCCCTAACAGCCGTAGTATCCGGCACCCACAACCTAAACAAAAGCGAAGACTCCCCCAACAACGCCGCAATAATAGCCTGGAACAAGCCAAGCGGCAATGCTCCGCTCACTTACACGCCGGGCACAAGCACCAACTTAACCGCATCAGCAGGCGCAACAGCGGTTTGGCAAAACAAAGACGGCAAGCTCGGAATCCAGTATGAGAACGGAGAGAACACAGGCTTTTTAGAAATAACCACAGCAGGCGAATTTGTAGCGCCAATTTATGCAAATCCTGTAAATCCCAAAATCCTGAAAATCGGGGTCCAGACAATAGGCAAAACAATAATGCTGAATAATGTACCGCAAGATGCAAGGGTGCAAGTGTATAATTTGCAGGGGAAACTAATATCAAGTAAATCCTTTAATCAAGTGAATCATGGTTCAGACATTAGAATAGAAGTCCAAACAAGAGGATTATACATTGTGAAAGCCGGATACCAAACTTTGCGAGTAGCAGTTAAATGACAAATTACCCCTTTCAAAATATCAACAATTTCGGTTACTGGTGGAGTAGCGATGAGAATAGCGGCACTACCAATGGTGCCAAACTCATGAAGCTGGATTACTACGAAACATATGCGCTCATAGATACATATACTAAAGCGAGCCTGTACTCCGTGCGGTGCATTAAGAACTAAAGAGATTAACTTTTGAATGAAATTCCAAGCGGTTCAGTATGAAGAATATCCGTGGCACAGTGCCATATTTGACGAAATGCTAAAAAGCAAAGGTTATAACATCCCGGCAATAATGCTCAGAAGCGAATCTGCTTCCAGTTCCCAAATTGAGAATCTAACTGGGGACGCAATCATAGCAGACAATATCGCTGCCATGAAAAAAGCTATTTCGCTTGATTCAAAAATAAGCTTTAGCTTGATTTCCGAGATTCATAAAACTTTGCTCAATAAAACAAATGCAGGCATTGCCGGAAAAATAAGAGAAGAGCAAGTGTGGATTGGCGGGAACAACATAAGCCCAGACAAGGCAAGCTTTGTTCCGCCCCATAGCAAGCACATAAAAGAATGCCTGGCAGACTGGATAGCTTTTTCAAACAGAATCAATTTAAATCCTATTGTTTTAGTGGCCGTATCTCATGCGCAATTTGAAACAATTCATCCTTTCATAGACGGCAACGGCAGAACGGGGCGTACATTGATACAGAGAATACTCAAAAACAACGGCATTTTCAGGAATTCCTCGCTGCCTATTTCGGTGGGCTTGCTGAATAAAATAGGTGCTTACTATTCTGCGTTAAATGAATTCCATAATGGCGATTACATTCCTATTGTAAAGGAGATAACCGCAGGAATAATTTACGCTGTGCAAGTTGGCGGTTCAATGGTTGCAAAAATTGACGATATAATAAATGGCTGGAAATCGGATATTAAGGCAAAGGAAAGCTCAAATGTTTGGAAGTTGATGGATGTTTTGGTTGAAAACCCTGTTGTTGACGCAAAATTTGTAGCTGAGAAATTGAATCTGTCGCTGAAATCTGCCTACAACATTTTGGAAGACGCCCACAATTTTGGAATGCTTAAGCCCATTGGCAAAGTGAACCAAAACATGAAATTTGAAGCACCAGATATAACTGATTTGGTGGATGAAGTAATGAGTGCCGCAAAAATGCGAAGAAGCTAAGACAAAATTTTCATTTGCATATTCCTGCATTTTATTAAAGGCAAAAATAGTAAATTTTTTCTAAATTCCTCTCATGCCCGCCCCCATAACTCATCCCTTCCCTCCAATATTCAACGCAAACTCCCGCGTACTGATTCTGGGTTCTTTTCCATCGCCTGCATCCAGAGCGAATTACTATTATGGCCATCCTCAAAACAGATTCTGGAAAACATTATCCGAACTCTTCAACTGCAAACCGCCAGACCCAGACCCCGAATCAAAGCGCAATTTTATTTTAGAGCGCAATTTAGCCTTGTGGGACGTTCTGCACTCATGCGAAATAAACGGCGCAGACGACAATACAATTCGCAGTCCAGTTCCGAACAAATTCAAGCCCATGCTCGCAAAAAGCAAGATTTCCGCAATTTTCACCAACGGCAAAAAAGCAACCGAGCTGTTTCAAAAACTATGCGCAAAAGAAGCTGGGCAGAATTCCATTTATCTTCCATCCACAAGCCCGGCGAACAGAGCGCAGCAAGGCAAACCGGAATTTATGCAATTGTGGGAAAACGTCAGAATTAGAATTGGCCAGAATTTATAGGATTAACAGAATATGTGGAAACAAGCTGTCTTTTCCAGAAATTTGCTCTTGACTAAGCCATTTTTTGAAAAGGCTGGCGCGGTGCAACCTAGATATAATGCCGTTCTCAAAAATATGATTGGCGATGTTCTCAGATTTGTTTTTTGCAATCCCGCTAAGGAAAAAATTACAGTTGCTCAGAACTCTGTTTTGGAAGAAATGAGAAGCGGAGGTATTTTTCTCACAGCGCACTATGGGAACCACGAGCTTCTTGGCTATAAACTCGCAGAGCTAGGACTGCCGCTGAACGCAGTTGCGCAAGAGCAAAAACCTGCATTCTTTGATAAATGGCTGCAAAAGAAACGCTCTTTCAAAGGGAAATGCTTTGCGCAAAAAGTTCAACCTCAGCGTTTATTGGAATTCATAGATAACGGCGGTTTATTTGCAATGCTTGCAGATCAGCGCGGCCGCTCAGATTGCATAAGCGAATTCTTGGGCGCTCAGGTTTTGTGCAATCCGTTGCCGAGTTTTATTTTGGAGCATCGTTCAAACACTCAGGTCTTCTGTGGGCACATTCAGCAATCAACCCTTTTCTTGAAAAAAATACCCGCTCAGAATTTTTACGCTCATTATCATTCGTGGCTGGAGAATCTGATTCTGGAAAATCCTGAAAAATGGTATGGCTGGTTTCATAATCGGTTTCAGGTTGAGATCCATTGCAGATTTTAGAATGCTCCCACGCTAATTCTTATTCTCGTGTCTTTTGGCGCATCCAAGCCTCTTGCCACTCCAAAACGCAAATTAAACGGTACGGAATAAAATATGCGGTTTTCCAAGTTCCAGTCTATGCCAAAACTGCGCAACCAATTTTCCCTGTGCTTTAAGTCCGGCAACGGATGGTTTTCCCAAGCGCTGCCCATTTGNGCAAAAGGCGAGAAATAAAAATCTCTTGTTNTGAAAATTCCAAACCTTCTTCTGAAATCTTTGTAAACGAAATACTTGTAACGAGCTTCNGCTAAAATTGTTCCCGTTCCCTGCGCAAAAAAACTTTCGCTGTTCCTTAAAATCGGATAACCGCTAATAACAAGAGGATGCAGATAAAAATTATCCAAAGTATCAGAATCCGAACTGCTCCACTTTAGAATTCCTCCGCCAAAAAGCGAAAGCGAAATATCCCAGAACGATACATTTGCAGCAAAAGCCCATTCGTGTAAATTGAAATTTTTATAATTCGGTTTAATAACGCCCGCTTCGCTAATTGTAAAACTTTCCGCAAAAGTTCCTGGCCTGAACAAATCTGAATTTGAAAAAGAATAAAGACCCTGCACGGAAAATAGAGAATCTTGTTTTGCAAAGCCTGCAATTACGCCCAATTGCCATCTTACATGAGCATCCCATTTGAAATTATTCTGATAAAGATTAAAAGCCTGCCAATCGTAAGAAGCAAATGCCGTCAAAGAATCTCCTTCTTTGAAAATAGAATAAGAAGCGGAAAATGCCGTGTTGTAAAGCTCGGATGCATTTTCGCTGATTTCATTGTCGAGCCGAGGATCTTCTTGATATACGGTGTCTTTTGAAACCGTGTTCATTCGAGTAAATGCAAGGCTGAGCGTAATTGGGAAACTGCGATTCTCCAAGCCTGCGAATAAATCGCTTTGGCTATCTTCGCCAAACTTGCCTATTTGCTGCAAAGCGGATATTTGAAAGAAATTTTTGCCAAGCGGGTCATTCAAGCCAAACGCTATGCCGATTTTCGGAACCATAGTTCCCGTATTTATTGCGCCGAAATCAGGGGCACGGTCTTCCAGAGCGAATAACGGGACAAGAATTGGCATTCGGGGAATTGGTATGTAATTGCGTTGGGAATTGGCGAAGGAAATTTCGGAAGAATTGAGAATTGAGAATTGAGAATTGAGAATTGGCATATCAGTATTATTCTCCATTCTCCATTCTCCATTCTCAATTTTATATATGGAAAATCCATCCCTGTCATATCCAATATAATACAAACCATTTGAATCCGCTATGGGTGAAAATGCGCCGCCTAATACATTTGTTATGCGCTGGATTTTATTCGTTTGCAAATCTATTTTGTATATGTTGAAAATTCCTGTTTCATCGTTGGAAAA
>WQSA01000096.1 GCA_009788135.1 Candidatus Fibrimonadales bacterium | reverse complement strand
GGGGTTATATAACTAAGGATGGCAAAATCATTAAAGACTTTTTAAATATTGGTTCTATGGCAGAAATAGGATATGAATGGATTAAAGAAAATGGATTCACTTTAACGCTTGGAACTGGAGTTTGCAAAATACACCAAATACCTTCATCTCCATCAATATTTGCTCCAGAGATAAATGGAGAAATAGAATTCAGCGAAGATAGCAACAGTTTATATGGAATAAACTTAGGGGGCTTGCCATTTGACGTAAGATTAAGATTTTCAATAGGATATTCATTTTGAAAATTCTGTGAATTCCGGTTCAGACGTTTGGCTGCTTCCCGGTAATTCGCACAAAAATATCCATGTATTTGTCAACGGTGTTCTGCACAACGTCTTTCGGAATTTCCGGGCCAGGGTAATCTTTGTTCCAATCCAGAGTTTCCAACCAGTCTCGGATATACTGCTTGTCAAAGCTCTCCTGATTCTGACCCTCAGCGTATTTCTCAGCGGGCCAATACCTTGAAGAATCCGGAGTGAGAACCTCGTCTATCAAAACGGTTTTGCCATCTATCTCGCCGAATTCAAACTTCGTGTCTGCCAGGATAATGCCTTTGGTAGCAGCGAAGTTTCTCGCCTTGCTGTAAACCTCCAGAGTAAGGTCTCGCAGCGTTGCGGCAATTTTTTCTCCCACAATCGGAATTGTCTGCTCGTAGGATATGTTTTCATCGTGCCCGGTTTCGGCTTTGGTGCTGGGAGTGTAGATTGCAGGATCTATTTTTGCGCAAAGCTTTAAGCCTGTGGGCAAAACATGGCCGCAGATTTTTCCGGTTTTTTGGTAATCCTTCCAGCCGGAGCCTACTATGTAGCCTCTAGCTATGCATTCCACATCGTGGCGCTTGGCTTTCTTGACTAGCATTGAGCGCCCTCGCAAATAATCTGCAAAAGGCTTTAGCACTGCAGGGTAGTCTTCAACATTCGCTGTGACCAAATGATTTGGCATTCCGAGCTGCTCAAACCAGAACAGCGAGAGCTGGTTCAAGATTTTGCCTTTGCCTGGTATTGGCGTTGGAAGCACAACATCAAAGGCGGAAAGGCGGTCGCTAGCCACCATCAAAAAATGCTCGCCAAGGTCATACATATCGCGTACTTTGCCCTGATGGAACAGAGGAACAGCGGTTACAGGAGTTTCAAATTTTAGTGCCATGAGGAAAAATATAGAAAAAACGGAGAGAATACCCCCTTGACAAACCTGTGACATTTTTCTATATTTATATATAGTATATGTTCCTAAAGGGAGGCTATTATGGCTGTGAAAAAAGAAACCAAAGCTACTGCTGCTAAAAAAACGGTAAAAGCTGTAAAAGAAACAGCTCCGAAGGCAAAGAAAACAGTTGCAAAAAGCAAAACCACCGAAGTTGCATTTAAAGTTTTTGCTCCAGATTCCGCTTCTGTTGCTGTTGCTGGCGATTTCAATAATTGGAAGCCAACCGCTCTCAAAAAAGATAAAACCGGAAACTGGTCTGGAAAAATCAATATGGGCTCAGGCGCACATCAATACAAAATTGTTTTCAACGGGCAGTATTGGGAAACCGACTCCTCGAATCCAGAACGTGTTTCTGACGGACACGGCGGAGAAAACAGCATAAAAAGAGTTTAACATTTAAGTTTTAACTCCGCTGTGCAAAAGTATAACGTCTCATTTGGCGACAAAGAAATCGCCTTGGCGGTAGAACAATACGGTTCTCCGCTTTGGTTGTATGACTTTGGGATTATAGAAAAACGCATTTGGGATTTGCGTTTTTTTGGAACTATACGATATGCCCAAAAAGCAGCTCCAAATATAAATTTGCTATCTAAAATGAGGGAATCCGGCGTTGACGTGGATGCTGTAAGCGCTGGCGAAATTGTTCGAGCTTTGCGCGCGGGATTTTCACCTAAAAATATAAGATTTACTGCGGATGTTTTTGACAGAAATGCACTCGCTCTTATAAAAGAGCATTCAATACCTGTGAATATCGGCAGTCCGGATATGCTCTTGCAGTTGCACGAAGCTGGCATAAATGTTCCTTTGGCAATTCGCATAAATCCAGGTTTTGGCCACGGGCATTCCAAGAAGGTCAATACTGGAGGAGAGCTTTCAAAGCACGGCATTTGGCACGGCGAATTGGAAAACATTGCAAAAAAGGCCGTAGAACTCGGTTTTACTATTGAATGTTTGCATATGCACATAGGCTCAGGCTCCGATTATATTCATCTTTCTCAGGTTGTTTCCGCAATGGAAAATTCAATAGGCCGCATAGCCGCTTTTGCGCCGGATCTGAAGATTATAAGCATTGGCGGCGGATTGCCCATATCTTATAAAAGAAACGGTTCCGGTCGCATGGATTTGGAAAAATATTACGATATCTGGGATAGTGCGCGCAAGAGAGTGAGCAATCATCTTGGTCATTATTTGCAGCTAGAAGTTGAGCCTGGCCGCTATTTGATGGCTGAGAGCTGTGTTTTGGCAACGGAGATTCGCGCTGTTAAAAAGATGGGCGAAAAATTGTTTTACTTGATTGACGCCGGCTTTACGGATTTAGTGCGCCCGGCTTTTTATGGAGCATATCATCACATATCAGTTATACATATGAATGGAAAAGAGGCTAACGAAGAAGTTGATGTTATAGTTGCCGGTCCGCTTTGCGAAAGCGGCGATGTTTTTACGCAGGAAGAAGGCGGCGTTGTTGTTAGCCGCAAACTGCCGCTTGCGGCTGTTGGAGACTTGCTGGTAATTCACGATGCCGGAGCTTATGGTGCTACTATGAGCAGCAATTACAATTCCCGTTTGCTTGCGCCTGAGGTTCTGTGGGAACGCGGAAGAATAACTCTAATAAGAAAAAGACAAACTTTTGAGCAGATGCTAAGCAATGAGATTTGCGATGAATAGGCTATTCATTGCCATTCTTTTATTTTTCTCTCTCTCATACTCCGAAACGCAAGATAGCGTTGAATATGAGATTAATACAACCAGACTTGCGATTATAGGCGGCAGCATAGCGTTTAGCTATACGGCTATTTATCTTGTTTACCTAAAAGAAGGCTGGTGGGCGGAATCTGTGCCCTTTAACTTTAAAGATGATTCTGAATATGCGTCTAATTTGGATAAATTCGGGCATTTTTACACTGGCGTTATTTTTGGGCATTTATTTACAATGAGTTATGACTGGGTTGGCATGAGCCCTTTTGCATCTACGCTATGGGCAGGAATAACCCTTGGGGTCACGCAAATTCTGATAGAGTTTAAAGATGGCTTTTCGCCTTATGGGTATAGCGTTTGGGATGCAGTGGCCGGGACGCTCGGCGGTTTTTACGCTATGGGCAAAAGATTTATACCTGCAATGCAGTATGTTGATTATAAATTTGTGTATTGGCGCAATAATAGGGAATATTGGAAAATTGGCGGAGAAGACAAGGGTGGTAGCCTGACAGGGGGAGACGGGGTTTGGGTGGACGATTATTACGGCGGAAACCAGAGCCATTGGCTTTCGTTCAAGGTGGGCAAGCTGTTGCCGCATAGCCTTGATTGGTTTGCTTTTGCATTTGGCTGGGGAATAGATGATGGGCGTTTTAAGGAATCTAGCAATTATAGAAGCCGTTATGAGTATTATATTTCTCCGGATTACGATTTGGAGGCGATTTTTAGGCCGCAAAGGACTTGGGCAAAAAATTTAGTTACGATTTTGAACCATGTAAAACTCCCTGCACCAACTCTCCGCATCCATCCGAGCGCAAAATTTTTCCCCTTGCACCCCTTGGGTTTTGGATTTAATGTTCCTTTTTGATATTTTTCTATATTAGGGGTCACTATGAATCGTTACGACTTGGTTTTGCTGGGGTTTATATTAGAGGAAGATTCCAGTGGTTATGATATAATCTCTAGAATAAAGGAACGTGGTTTGGAAAGATGGGCTATGGTAAGTTCGTCAACCGTGTACAATCGTCTGAATTACCTTGAAAACCACCGCTGCATAGAAGGGAAAATGGTTCAAAAGTCCAAATATCCTCCGGCAAAGGTGTACAGCATAACTGACAAGGGCCGGGAAGCTCTGAACAGAGAGGTGATAAGCCATTTAACAGGTTTTAACGATGATCCTCGAACTTTAGGCTATGCTTTTTTGTTCGGTTTAGAAAACAAGCGCAATATTATAAGAATTTTGGAAGAGCACGAAGTAAAGCTCAGGGAAGAAATCGCTCAGCTTGATAAAATGATAGAGTCCGAGCCAAAGCCAACGCTTTACCCCGAAGGGCCGTTTTTAAACTGCATGAGCAGAGACCATATCTTGGTTGAGCTCAAATATTTGCGGGCTGCAATGAAAATTTTGCAAGACCCGAAAAAATCTGAAATGCTAGGCGGTTACTTTTACATAAACTTCGGTAACCGCGACTGGCAAAAGACTACGGACAGTAAGCGTCCTGCTTAGGACTGAATCCAAAGCACCAGGAGCTTCCTTTATCGCGATTCTTGAAATTTGACAATGGAAGCTGCATGGCTTTTCCTCGCGAAATCGGGAATGGGTTGTCTGCATTTTTTGTTGTTGACAAGGAGTCTATGACCTGATTGCCGCAAGAAAAACTAATTTTAAACCCGGTATTCGTAAGATTAAGGCCTTTGTATTTGAAATCCGTATTTTCAACGCTGTCTTGGCCAAAGAAAAGAAATTCCATAGGCGGCAAGATTAAGCCTTCTGGCATTTTGAGTTGCGATATTTGGCAGAGCCCAAGTTCCAGGGTGTCTAGAGTTGCATTGTAAACTTCCATATATTCAAAAGGTTCTCCGTTGGTTTTTGGGTCTGCATAGATTTCGGTGAAGAATAAATCCCCGTAATATTGCGGCGTTCTGGTTTGGGATTTTGGAAGTATTGCTAAAATTTGCAGCGGTTCTATGGAACTGGCTTCCAATTCCAGGACTGCGGAGCCTCTGTTTGATTGCAACTGCATGGTTTCGGTTTGCTGGAGCGCAGAGAGCTTTATCTGTTTTTCTCCGAAGAACAAAACCGAGCCTTTTGGGTCCTTAAGCTCAAGCTTTAGGGTAAAAGCCAGGTTTAGGGGCAGCGCTCCTGTGCTGAAAATGCCCTTGCCGTTTTCGATTTGCATTTGGAAATTCAGGGAATCCAAGGACAGGGTTCCGGAATGGATATTTTCGCTATTTGCCAGTCCGAGCGGTATTTCCAGCCTTAAGAATCCGGAAAGCGGGGTCAAGGATATGGGAAGCGTGACGGTTTGGCCTGCGGAGATGTCTGCGGAAGCTTCGCCGCTCAAAACCGGTTTTCCATTATCTGCATATACTTTTACCTCGAATTTCCTGTTTTCTCCCAGCGGAATGCCGTCTATTTTGAGATTCTCGTTGACAGAATTTGCGGATATGTGAATATTTTCCATGTTTGCCGCAGAAACATGGACGGAAATGCTGTCGAAGAGCGGTACTTGCAGCCTCCCCAGTACCAATTTAGCGCTTCCTCCTCGCTGTTCCTCATGCCCTATGGAGCCGCCGCCGCTGCTGCAGGCTGCAAGAAACAACGTAACCACTGCCGTCCACAGGGTGGAAGCGGCAAAAAACAAGACACAAAAATGCCTAATCATAAAACCTCCTATCTTTCTATATACTTAGACGCTTTTTAAAAGATTTTTCCGGAAAAAAATGCATATTTTTTCAAATATTTTTTAAAAACGGCAAATTTGCGCGAAAAAAGCGTTCCATAAGCTCGCATTATGTCAAAAAAAATTCTAGTTTTAATCCCTTATGCCCCAACGGAGTTTAATTATGAACTGTTTTAAGCGTATTTTACCCGCTTCCATTCTCGCTTTCTTTTTGTCTTGCGCTGGCGATTTCAAGGAGATTACCGATGAGGAGAGGCAAGCGAGGTTGCCGCAGTCTTCTTCTTCGGAGAATTTATCTTCCAGTGACGTTGGAGTGAGCAGTAGCAGTTCTGTAAGCAATCATATTGCTATTTGCAATGGCAATGAGTATAACTCAATGCTTTACGATTGCATAAGAGGCGAAATTGTAGGCTCTTGCAAGGGAGTGGATTATTATCCCAAGTATCAGCGTTGCGTTAATGGCAATATAGAAGATGGAACAGAGATTTCAAGCAGTAGCAACCCGAGCAGCAGTTCGGAGGGAGATGGGCAATCCAGCAGCAGCGGTTCGGAGGGAGATGTTTTAAGTTCTAGTTCCGATGAGGTCGTGGAAAGTTCGTCTAGCGTAGCTCCCAGCAGCAGCTCTGACACGCCATCTAGCTCGTCTGCAACATTGAGTTCGTCAAGCCTTGCGCCTAGCAGCAGTTCTGCCACGCAGTCTAGCTCTTCTGCAACATCGAGTTCGTCAAATGAAGGAGAATTATCTTCAAGCTCAGAGGCGCCATCTTCTAATTCGGCTGCAAGTTCATCTTCAGAAGGAGAGCAAAGCAGTAATTCTGTAGCAAGTAGCTCATCTGCACCGCCAAGCTCATCAAGTGTTGAGGTTAGCAGTTCTTCCAGTTGCACGGCAAGCGATAACACCACCGAGCGATATTGTTCCAATGGAGAGATGAAAGATTACGGTAGTTTTACAGATAATCGAATAGATACTCGACAAATTCCTGTAAAGACATACAAAACTGTTGTTATAGGCGATCAAACTTGGATGGCAGAGAATTTGAATTACAACACGGAGGACAATAAGAGTCGTTGTTATGGAAATACTAACTATAATGATAACAATAACTGCACTACCTACGGTCGCTTATATAATTGGGCCACGGCTATGGGATTAAGCCAGGAATGCAATTC
This sequence comes from Candidatus Fibrimonadales bacterium, assembly GCA_009788135.1. GTDB lineage: Bacteria > Fibrobacterota > Fibrobacteria > Fibrobacterales > Fibrobacteraceae > Fibrimonas. The sequence goes on along the minus strand of WQSA01000096.1, from coordinate 1,738 downwards.
TAAAGATTGTTCAGAGCAAGTAATAGGAAAGCATCAAGGCGTATGTCCCAACGGCTGGCACATTCCGAGCAATTTAGAGTGGTTAGCGTTGATGAATGAAGTAGGCGGAGTATCCACAGCAGCCAAGCATTTGAAGGCTCAGTCAGGCTGGAATAGTTGTTCTCTTTCCGACTGTAGCAACACTTACGGTTTTTCGGCCCTTCCGGGTGGCTACCACAACTCTGCTAACGAAGAGTATAATGCCGGCGTACGCGGCTATTGGTGGAGCAGCACCAATGACTATGGGAACAACTCCTTCCTCTGGCGCATGTCCAACAACGAAGATGATGCCTGGTTTACCAGCAACATGAAGGTGAATTTGTATTCCGTCCGTTGCTTGAAAGACGACTAAAAATAATTTGCGCCATAGTGGTGCGAACCTTGTCAAGTCTCATCTTCCCTGCGGAGATTTGGCGAGGGTAAAAACACAAGCAGGGAGTGGAGAAAAAGAAGATGAATGAAACTAAAGAGCCCCAAAAACATATTGAAACATCTGTAAAAGCAGCCTTACAAGGACTTGCTCATTGGATGAGTTACAGACAAATTCTTTGCCACGATCATCATATAAACGAAGGGGCGCTAGTAGCTGAACTTGTTTTATTACTAAGGGCAAAATTAAATAATAATTTCAAAATATTAAATGAAAAAGAATATGGAAAAAATGATAAAAAGAAAATGGATATAGAAATAGTAAAAATAGATGATAAAAATAAAGAGAAAAAAACAAGAATTGCAATTATAGAAGTGAAACGATTTGGAGCAGGACGTGCAGGCATAGATAACGACATAAAAAAAATAACCAAAGCCAAAAAGAAAAACGAAAATAAAGATGTTCTTTGCTACTTGATTATCACTTCAGAAGAAGGATTCCCTAGCTATCTAATGGATAAAAATGAAAAATCCACTAAAAAAAATCTCCCTATAGAAAGCGGCTTTTCTGCAACTATTAGAACCTATAAATCCACAAATGTTCTTAACAGACGGGAAGGTAGAATCCCTAAAGTCAATTACTGTAGCTTATTGAATATTTCAAAAATAAACCAAGGATAATCACAATGAAATCAATCCTGAAAATCTCAAAATTCTGGCCAATTCTGATTCTGACAGCAGCAACGATGCTCCACGCCCAAAAAGTAGTAGCCGTCCTGGAAATAGTCCCAAACAACGAAACCGTAGAACTCCAGCTCTCCGAATACCGCCACCTAACAGACGAACTAAGAACAAGAGCCCGTGAAGCCTTACCCAGAACAGGATACTCAATCCTGACAAGAGACAACATAATCTCACTCCTGCCACCAGACGAAGAAGCAAGAGAATGCCTAGCTGAAAGCTGCGCTGTGGAAATAGGCAGAGCGATAGGCGCAGAATACATAACACAGGGATTTATCGGAAAATTCGGAGAAATGATGACGCTCACAGTAGAGTTGTACGAGTCGATGAGCGGAAATTTGTTAGGAAGCTTTGTCACTGAAAGCAAAGATATAATGGGATTGCTCGCAACGATAAGGCAGAAAGCTCCTGAGCTATTTTCACACTTGCCTGCGGATAAAATTGAGAATGGAGAATTGAGAATGGAGAATAATGCAAACTTTGCTGTTGAAGAACAGAAGCTAAGCGACAATTCTCAATTCTCAACTCTCAATTCTCAATTAGACAAGAAGTCCAAAACGCCATTCTACATCGCTCTGAGCCTCGACCT
>WQSA01000095.1 GCA_009788135.1 Candidatus Fibrimonadales bacterium | reverse complement strand
CGATAGCTTGAGTCTGTGGATATGCCGAGTCTCTTGGCTTGTTTGCGAACTACGGTTGGATTGAAGAATGCCGCTTCCAAGAAAACATCTTTAGTCTGGTCTGTGATTTCGGATTCTACGCCGCCCATCACGCCCGCAACGCAAGCTGGGCGGTTGCCGTCGCAGATTGCAAGGTCTGTGCTTTGCAAAACGTGTTCTTTGTGGTCAAGGGTCGTGATTTTTTCGCCGTCTTGTGCAAAGCGAACCTTCACTTCTCCGCCGCTCAGCCTGCCTAAATCAAAACTGTGCAACGGCTGCCCAATATCCATAAGAACGAAATTCGTAATATCCACAACATTATTTATAGGATTCATTCCAACCGCTTTCAACAATTTCTGCATCCATTCTGGACTAGGTCCGATTTTTACATCGTTTATTATGCGGCCTACATAATGCGGACAGGCGGCGGGGGCGTTAATGGTTAATTGCATTTGCGTGTTGGATTGTTTACCCTGTTGTAGGGGCAAGGCGTGCCTTGCCCCTACAACAGGATGCCTTGCCCCTACAACGGGAACGGTGCGCAACGGCACACCATACGCCGCCGCCAATTCACGTGCAATGCCCAAATGCGATAATGCATCCGGTCTGTTTGGTGTAACATTTATTTCAAAAACCGTGTCGTAATATCCTAAATCTGCGAAAGCCTTGCCTACAGGGGCGTCTTGCGGCAAAATCAAAATGCCGCTGTGGTCTTCTGATAATCCTATTTCATTTTCTGCGCAGAGCATGCCAAAACTTTCTGCGCCTCGGATTTTTGATTTTTTCATCTTTAAACTTTTTCCATCTGGCATGGGAAGCTCCACGCCTATTGGGGCCAGGACCGCTTTTATGCCGGCTTTTACATTCGGGGCTCCGCATACTACTTGCAGAGTCTCTTTGCCGTCAAAGACTTTTGTTAGGCTTAGGTGGTCGCTGTCGGGGTGGGGGCCGCATTCCAGAACCTCGGCTATAAGCAAGCCGCTGTAGGTCTTTCCGAAATCTTCGACGCCTTCAATCTCAAAACCCAAGCTCGTGAGCTTTAAGGAAATATCTTCTGCGGAAGCTTTAAGGTCAATAAACCTCTTAAGCCAATTTAAACTGATTTTCATCGCTTTTACTCTGTGGCTTCTTCCTCAGATTCTTCCGCTTCGCCCCCAGACTCTCCGGAAGTCTTGCCCAGAAGGTCGTTTGCGTCTATGGTCAGGAATTTGTCTTTGTCATCGTAGATGACTTTGAAAGAATATTTAATGCTGCTCTTTCCGCTGCTGCCCCAGCCAACTGTTATGCTGCGATCGGCAGCATTGTTGCTGATAGAGGTTCTGAGACGAGCCTCATCTTCCTTGCCGGAGCAATCTTTGCCATTGCAGCGAGGCACTTTCTGGGAATCGGCGAGCTTTTTGACAAATGCTTTGGATTTGTCTTTGCTTTTCCAGGTGCTATCTATGATAGACCATAATAGGTTATTGTTCTGAATGTTGTCATTCACCTGACCTATCTGGTACTTGGTTTTCTCTTGAGTTTCTTTAACAAACTCTTGAGCCTGCTGTTGAGCGTTGCTCTTTACCATAAAGATAAGAGCGATAAGCAGTACGTTGACTGCAATGGAAGCGACGAGAATCTTTTTCTGATTATTCATATTTATAATATAGAAATTTCTATCTTTCCCTTTCTCGGAAGAATGCCGGAGTGGCCGATCGGGGCGGTCTCGAAAACCGCTGTTCGCAAGAACCGAGGGTTCGAATCCCTCTTCTTCCTTAAAATGCGGCTTGTTGGTTCAATGCAGCGAATAAAAAGTCACGCAAGTAACCTTATTCCCGTTCTCCATAAACGGAATTGGGTCCAAAAACTTGCAGTCCGTGATGTTCGCTCGAAATAAATACGGATTTACCCTGTCAAACGCAATTTCTTTTTCGGATTTAAAGGCATAATACAGTTTAAACTCCTCGCCTTTAATCTCGCTTGCCGTAAGATATCCGAAAAGCGCATGCTCAAAACTGTGCAGGCAGGTTTTCCAGGAGTGAATTTTTGGAAATTTCATGTCTGGCTTGTTGTCTTTTGCGTGCACCATGTGCCAAATTTCGCCATGCTTTTTGTCAACCATGTAATCAAACCAATACTTGTAGGTATTGTTGAGATACTCAAGATAAGATGGATCGTTCAATGCCAAAATTGCGCATGCTTGGTCAAGCTCGGCAAGACCCCACCACTCCTTGTCCACATCTCTTTCGGCATCTGCATTAAAGCATTTCGCCCAAGACCCGGTTTCTTCAACATACGCGTTGTGCAAAATTTTATCAATCTTTTCTCTGGCAAAATTCACGAAAGATATTTCATTCGTTAGAATGCCTATCTGATATATAAGCCACATGGTCTTTACCGAGTGTCCAAAATCGGTGTGGGCCGTTCCAAGCTGCTTTATGTCTGAGGTTGTGCTTTTTCCCCAGAAAAAACCGTATCTTTCGCTGTAAAAACGTGTTATGATAATAAAGACAATTTTTTTCAGCCATTCTTTCCACTCGCTCTGATACGGTTCCGGAAGTGCTGGCGCAAGCCAAATCATATATGCGGAAATCTGGTCAATCTGCGCCACTATTTCAATTGGAACTTTAGTTTGCTCTTTTGTTTTAGGATGCCATGTAAAGTATCCTCTTCCGTAAGAAAAGTAACGTTTGAAAATATGTTCCTTTGCCTGCATGATTTTGAATAAAGCATTCTCGTCATGCGTAAGATAATAATACATGCCAAGTCCAGTGATGCCGTAGGCGAGATCCTGGCTGGTGCGCTGAGAACTTTTGTCTCCCCATTCTCCGGTTTTTCGGTTTTGCTTGGTGAACATACCGTTTTCATTGTCAAAAGCATTCATCAAAGCCTCTGCGCCCAGCTTGCAAAGTTTGAGATACTCTTTTTTGCCCGTCATGTTAAAAGCTATTCCATAAGCGAAAGTTTGGCGCGAATGTGCTCTTACATAATTGTTGTCCAAATCGATTAGAGTTGCTGTGTTGACATCGGCCAGCGCTGCTTTTATTTCTTTTGGATATTTAGCTGGGTTCTCAGATATAAGTTCTCCAGAATTGCTTCTGTATGTAGGAAACAAACCTTTGTCCAAATTGCAAGCCGCCTTCCTGGTCCAAAACTTCATCAGATCCTCTTCAAGATGCTTGAGCCACACGCTCGGACCTGGATGGTTTTTTACCAACTCTTTTATGGAGTACGCTTTTTCGCGTTTCCTCATAGGAGATTCTCCTTCTTTTATTGTAAAATAGAAAAATACAGCTCTGGTTTTCTATCCCTTTTAACTGGAAACGCTTTTCTGTACTCATCCACATTCGCAACATTCAACTCAAAAACATCCACATCCGGCGATACTTCCAAGCCTTCAATCTTAATGCCTTTAGGGCTGAATACAGCGCTGGATTTTTGATAACTAATTTCGTTGCCGTCAACTCCTGTTCGGTTTACTCCTATAAAGAAAACCTGATTTTCAATGGCGCGCGCTTGCAAAAATACATTCCAGTGAGAAATTCTGCTGCTTGGCCAGTTGGCAATATTTATGATTATCTTGCTTTGCGCAGACAAAGGCTGAAACATTTCCGGAAACCTTAAATCGTAGCAGATGCTCATTCCAACAGGCACATCGCAAATATTTGCAGACACAAGCGCATCTCCGCCTGCATAATGCTCATCTTCTTTGGCGTGCGAAAACGGATGTATTTTGGCATAGTTGGCAAGCAATTCTCCTTTTGGAGAAACGGTAACTAAATTGTTTGTAGTCTTGCCCTCTTTTCTCAGCGCAATGCCAAATGAAACATAAACTCCGTATTTCGTTGCGCACTTGGCAAAAAAGCGTATAGACTCGGAATTATCAAATTCTTCTACGCATTTTAGAGTGTCAGTGCTAAATCCTGTAAGCGTCATTTCGGGGAATATAATCCAGTCAATCTGTTCTGGAGCGGCTAATTGAAAAAGCTCCGAAGCTTTCAATTTGCTGCTTTCTTTGTTCTCCCAAAAGGGGTTAAAGGAAATGAGCGCTACTTTCATTTTTCAACGCTTGCTCAATTACATCGTCCATATCATAATACTTATACATACCCAAGCGTCCTCCAAAGATAACATTGTTCAAAGTTTTTGAAAGCTCAAAATATTTATTATATAATTCATTGTTTTTTGAATCGTTTACCGGATAATAAGCTTCATCGCCTATTTTCCAATCTGCAGGATATTCTCTGGTAATTACCGTTGATCCGGAAATATATTCAAAATGCTTGTGTTCAATTATCCTTGTGAACTTTGTTTCGGAATCCGTATAATTCATAACTGCGCAACCCTGAAAATTTTCGCATTCCAGAGTCTCCGTTTCAAATCGCAAGCTCCTGTATTCCAGCGCTCCAAAACGATGGTCAAAAAAATTATCTATGGAACCGGTGAAAATTATATTGTCCGCTAGCGAGTCCAATTCTTTGCGATTCTTTAAATAATCTACATTCAAGCGAACTTCTATGCCGCTTAGCATATTTTCAAAAAGAGATGTATAGCCGCCAACAGGAATTCCCTGATATGAATCGTTGTAATAACAATTGTCAAAGGTAAAGCGCAGGGGAATGCGATTTATGATGAATGCGGGCAATTCTGCGGCTTTTTTGTTCCATTGTTTTTCCGTGTAATGCTTTATAAGTTTTTCGTAAATATCTTTGCCTACGAGGCTCAAAGCTTGCTCCTCAAGGTTTTTTGGTTCGCCGCTGAATTTCTGTTCATTTATTTTATTTATNGCTTCTTCGGGAGTTCTAATCTTCCATAATTNGCAGAAAGTGTTCATATTAAACGGCAGATTGTAGAGTTCTCCACGGTAATTTGCTGTTATCTGGTGCGTATATCTGTTGAACTGAGCGAAACGATTTACGAACTCCCATACATCTTTGTTGCTAGTGTGGAATATATGCGCTCCATATTTGTGAACATTAATTCCGTTGTGCTTTTCGGTATAGCAATTGCCGCCTATATGCGTTCTTTTGTCTATAATCAAAACTTTTTTGCCTTTGTCAGCTGCCAATCTGGCAAAAACGGCTCCAAAAAAACCTGCGCCGACAATCAAATAATCATAGGATTTCATGGTAGCAAAGTAGAAAAAATACCGACTGCAATCAAAATCCCACCATAACATCCAAAATCTTCTTGCCTTTGTGCTCAACCCACTTGACTTGCGGCTTGCCAACATTCTGCTCTTTTCTGAAATCAAAGGTTAGCAAATAGCCCGTGTCTTTGTTTTTGTTCTCCAAATAACCGGCAAGCTGCTCAAAAGCCTCTTCGTGTGCAACTTCGCCATACCACAGCTTCAATTCTACAATAAACTGCTCGGAAAGGTAATCCACTATAATATCTGTTTTTTTTCCGCTTCTAGTCTCGCTTTCCAGATGGTAAAAACCCGTGCCATTTATGAATGGCCTTAAATAGGTTATGAAAAGCAAGCGGCACTCCCGTTCCAAAAAATCCACGTCTTTGCTATTATACATTTCATAATAATGCTCCGCAAATCTTTTCAAAAGCAGTTCCATATTAAACTTGTTTCCTGCGGTTACGCATTCCACGGAAGCCCTCATTGTCAATTTGCTGTCTCGCAACTCCTTTTCCGAAGCAAAATAATTCGCTATCCTAACCTCAAAGATTCGGTTATGTATCGCTACCAGCCTGTCTCTTTTCTCGACTATCCCATAAATAGTGGCTATTTGAATAGCTTGGTTGTCTATGTTGTAGGAATAGACTCTGTTGCCAACTGTAAGTTCCCTGAGCAAATCTTTCAAATCTGGATTGCTCTCTATATTTTTGAATATATCGTCAAACAAAGTGCTTTGTTCAAAAAGCATTTCCTTGACTGCGTTCTGAACTCCCTGCAAAGTCCAGTCTCTATTGAAATCATTTTCTATGTATTGGCAAATTCTGGAAACAAGATATGGATAACCGTTGGTATATGCCCTGATTTCTTTGGCAATAGCTTCTATATTCATTCCTGTTTTGTGATCGCCTTCGTACTCCGCAAGCATAGAGGCGATTTCTTTTTCGTTTAGCGTCATATCAACTTTAAAGTCAATAGCTATGTTCCAAGGGGAATTTATGCGTTTTTCGCCGTCTTTAAGCTGATGTGTACCGGCTTGTATCATTTTGAACTTGAGATTTTTGATGTCATAAACGCCAGCGAGAATAACGCTTTGGAAAGTCGCTCCCGCTCCGTCATTTCTTTTCAAAAATTTATCCCGCAGCATTCCCAAAAATTTTAAAAAGATGAAGTTGTTGGAAGTTTTGTCCACTTCGTCTATCATCAAAACTATTTTCTTGTCCTTGCAAGTTTTATTTAAAAAGGCATCAAGCAAGTCAAAACTTGTAATTGAGCTGTCTATCCAAGCTTCAGAGCCTGGCAAATTTCTCTCTGTAAAATATTTTGAGCATACATTAAGAAGCCCTTGGCAAAAATCAGCTTCTGCGTCAAACATACCATCGCTTACGCCTTCAAAGCTGACTTTTATAACAGTATATTCTTTTGGCAAGCCCTTTTCCAGCAGCGAAAGCGTTGTTGTTTTGCCGTATTGTCTGCCTCTGTTTATGGTGAAATAATCGCCTTGCTCCACCATTGCCATAATCTGGCGGATCTTATCAGAAGTATCCGCCATATAATGCATCCTTGGAACGCAGAGGCCAGTTACATTGAATTTGCGCATACAGTGAAAGGTAGTAAATCTTGGGAACTATATATTTTACTTACACCAATCGCGTAATTAAAATATTCGGTTTTCAAGCGGCTTTGGTTGTATTTGGATCTAAATAATTTAATGAAACGATATTATCCAAATACTTCTATAAGCGCTTATGATTTTTTCAACCAGTTCCCAGACGAGAAGTCTGCGAGGGCATATTTGGAGAATCAAAGGTGGGGGAGCGGCATTGTTTGTCCGAGATGCAAAAGCGATAAGATAGGCAAATTTGGCAAAAATGAGGGGTGGCACAGGTGCAATGGTTGCAAAAAGCCGTTCAATGTTAAGACCTGCACGATTTTTGAGCGAAGCAAAATAGAGTTGAAAAAGTGGTTTTTTGCCTTTTATCTGATTGTGACGGCGAGGAAAGGGGTTTCTTCGGTACAGATTTCAAAAGAATTGGGAATAACCCAGAAATCGGCGTGGTTTATGTGCCACCGCATACGGGAGGCTATGAAAAATCGCAAAAGCGATTGTGTTTTCAAGGGCATAGTTGAATGCGATGAGACTTATATCGGAGGCAAGGAACGCAACAAGCATTGGGGCAAAAGGCTCGTTTCGGGACGTGGGCCGGTTGGCAAAACGCCGCTTTTTGGCATGGTTGAGCGGAGTGGCAGGGNAAAATCCATAGTTGTGAATGATACTGGCAAAATCACTTTGCAGGGCATAATCCGGCGTAATGTTGAGCCTAACACGGTTATTTGCACGGATGAGTGGAAATCATATACTGGGCTTAAAGCCGACTATACGCATTTGACTGTGAACCACAAAAATGGGCAGTATGCAAACGGTTTAGCTTGCACGAACACGATAGAGAGCGTGTGGGCGGTTTTTAAAAGAGGTTATTGCGGCATTTTTCATTGCATTTCGCCCAAGCATTTGCAGAGATACGCCGATGAGTTTGATTTTCGGCACAATGAGGGAAATGTCAAGTTTCCGACGATGGATCGGATAGGAAGTTTGGTGGCTGGTTGTTGGGGCGTGAGGCTGACTTGGCGGGTGCTGACGATGCCTTTTTATAAATAAAAATATGCCAGGACTAGTTCATTATGTTTACGAAGAAATTACCAGTGCGGATATCGGAACTTACTTGATTGCAGGGCATGATACCAGAACGGGGCAAGCTTATAACCTGTCTCCTGAATCGCTTCTTAGCAAAGTAACCATTGGCTCGGAAGATGCAACTGTGCAAATATATAATCAAGTGCCTGGAGTTTTTGATTTGTCTATACAGGGGGAAATAGATAGGGCAGAAGCCGCAGAACAAAACCTGCAAACACAAATAGACACGAAGCAAGACAAGCTAACCGCTGGCGAAAATATTCAGATAACCAGCAATGTAATTTCAGCAACCGACACCATTTACGATGATGCTGAAGTCAAATCGGATATAGCAAACATTGAAGCCAAAATACCAAATCAGGCAAACAGCGATAATCAGCTAGCCGATAAGGATTTTGTAAATAGTTCTATATCAGCAATGGCCGCCAATTATGTTATGCAAACAGCGGAAGGCGATACGATTTGGGCTTCCTTGACTGCATTGAGAGCAGGGCCTTGGTATAACAGAGGGGAATCATACACTCCTACCATGAATGATTATACTGTTTTTTCAGAGGCTGATGGTAGTGTTTGGCGGGCTACTTTTGATGGCGTTCAGTGGAACAAGTCTTTTAAGGTGAATGATACTCCGTTTACTGCGGCGCAAATTGCGGTTTTGAATAGCGGCATTACTTCTGCATTGGTTAGTAAATTAGGCGGCATAGAGGCTGGGGCACAGGTAAATGTTATAGAGGCTGTTGCGGCAGGAACTGGAATTTCCGTTTCTGCCTCTGGCAAAACGTGAACTGTCTTTGAAAAAAAGTATTCTAAGTTAAGCGACAATAACCCGTAGAGGAGTATAAATATGGTCGCACCTAATGATCGTCGCATATATACTAA
>WQSA01000094.1 GCA_009788135.1 Candidatus Fibrimonadales bacterium | reverse complement strand
ATAAGAGCGAGCAACCCCGATCAAAAGCTTTTGCCAGGCATGACAGCGAATTGCGATATAATAGTTGAAGAGGCTATACAGGTTTTAACCATTCCCATGCGAGCATTGCAGTTCAAGCCAGACGAAAACACCCCAGGCTATGTTGTTCCAAAACAGGCTGAATCTTCAGAATCTCCGCTCAGTGAAAAAAAACGTGGCTCAGGCAAGCGTGGCAACCAGAACAGAAACCGTGTGTGGGTATTGTCCAATGAAGGTTCTTTGCAAAATCAACGGGTTAATTTGGGTCTTTCAGACGGAACAAAAATTCATGTCATAGAAGGCTTAGACGCTAAAACGCCTGTTGCTACCGGAGTGCAAGCCATAACGGAAGAAAAAAACAATCAAACAACCAATCCGTTTATGCCGCAAAAGAAAACCGGCGGTACTAAGATGAGGATGTAAGCTGCACGCACGCATTTGCCGCGCCATACAGGCTTATTGAATAATCCTTTATCAGATAAACAGGCATTTGCTGCAAAAGCGGCTTTATATTTCTGTTGTAAGCCATCTCGTAGTATTTCATAAACAAATCATCGCCAACAAGCCAGCGCAAATCTTTTTGCGCAACGCCGCCAGCCAAATACAAACCGCCAAAAGGCAAAAGCAATGTNGAAATATCGCTGGCATAGCGGGCCAGCATTTTAACGAACAGGCGAAGCATATTGGCNGCCACAGGGTCGGAGTCTGCGAGCTTGGAAAGGAGGCGTGGNCTATCGGTTGGCTTTGCATTTTCAATTTCAGCCCAAGCGTCATTTTTNGGAACGCCTTTTGTATCTCTCCAGCATTCATAAAGATTTTGAATGCCCGTTCCGGAAACCAAAACTTCAACATCCGGGACTTGGCCCAGCCGTTTTTCCATATAATCTCTGAACGCCTGGCTTTCTTCGTCAAATGGAGCGAAGGTCAAGTGTCCGCCTTCGGAAGAATTCGGAATGTAATCCGTGCCGTTCCAGGTTAAAAATCCCGCTCCCATGCCGGTTCCCGGGCCAATAACGGCTTTTGTCGCTTTGCGTGGCGACGGCGTTGAGCCATCCGTATGTTTGAATGCGAAAATTTGCTCAGGGTTATTTACGTCCAGAGTTGGAATGCCATAGCTTATGCCGAGGAAATCGTTTATTATGAGTATTTCAACGCCAACGTCTTTTGAGAGCGCATTGCCGTCAATATCCCAGTTCAAATTTGTGAGTTTGCAGCAATTCTGAGCAACAGGCCCAGCTGCGCATATGCAACCGCGATTGGCAACCAAATCTGCCCGCTCGCCTTTTGCAGCGCTAAGAAGTTCTTTTATAGGCTCGATCAAGCCTGTAATTTCCTGCGAAGGAAAAACCGCTTCCACCACTATGGTGAATTTTCCGCTTTTTACGCCAACCAGTGCCAAGTTGGTATTGGTTCCGCCAATATCGCCGGCTAAAACAAGCTTGTCATAAGAGGCATCTTTGTTTAGCCATTTGAGTTTCATTTTATCTTTACAGTTCATATTGTATAATCTAGTAAAATTTTATCTATCATTGCCAAGGATTCTTCATAATTGCCCAGCAGGACGTTTTGCAAAATGTCTTCTGTCAACGCATAATCGCGCAAATCGTCCACGGCGCTGTTAATGGCGCTCGAATTAAGAGACTTGAGCGCTTCTTTTAATCTGATTAAAGCGTCTGTGTTCAGGCCGTCTATTCTTTTCCGGCTTTTAAGACGCTCGTTTATATTGTCCAAAAGCTGTTTAAGATCGGTTAAGAATTTATCGGTATGTTCCTTTATGAACTTCGGATCTCCTTTTTCCAGGGCTTTTGCGGCATCGGAAATATCCATGGCTCCTATGTTTGCCAGAGCGCTCTTTAATGCGTGAACATGAATTGTATATAGAGAATAGTTCTTGTTTTTCAGGCATTCTTTTATTTCCGCTATTTTTTCAATTCCGTCGTTGTAGAATACGGCAAGCGTTTGCAAACTTATCTCGTTTTTGAATACTTCTTCNGCTTCCACCTGTTTTTCTTCTGGAATCCAGCGATTCAAAATGGCATTCAATTTAGCCATGTCAATAGGCTTTGATAAAAAATCGTTAAATCCGTTTGCCAAAAACATTTCTTTTACGCCCGAAACGGCATTGGCGGTCAATGCGATAATAGGCAATTCGTATCCCTGCTCCCTAATGCATTTCGCAGCTTCAACTCCGTCCATATCCGGCATCATGTGATCCATAAACACCAAATCGTAAGGGCGATTTTCCACGGCTGCCGCTGCAACCAGGTCAATTGCTTCCTGACCGCTCAAGACCGTGTCAATCTGCATTTTATAAGGTGCGAGCAGACCTTCTGCAACGCTCAAGTTTACGCTTATGTCGTCAACAATAAGTATTCTGGCTTTTGGCGCATGGAATTTTATCGTAAAATTTTCGGATTCTTCGGGNTTTCCGATTATAGTAGGTTCCATGGAAAGTATTTTTTGCGGCAGNGTGATTTTAAAAATGCTGCCCTTGCCGTATTCGGATTCTACGGATATTTTGCCACCCATTGCCTCTACAAGATTCTTGGTTATGGCCAGTCCCAGTCCGGTGCCCTCAATTCCTCTGTTGGAAGCAATGTCCACCTGAACAAAGTCCCCGAACAGTTTTGGCAAATCTTCTTCTCTTATTCCCTTGCCGCTATCTGCAATNTTTGCGGNTATAACAACGGTGTCGTCNTTTATTTCTCCGTTNATGGAGAGCTGGATGGCGCCGTTGCTGGTGAATTTCACGGCGTTGCTCAAAATATTCAGGAATATTTGCCTTATTCTAGTTTCGTCTCCAAAAAGCACATTGGGCATATTGCTGTCTATTTTCAGGTTAAACTGCACTTTAGAATCTGCAAGTTTCGCTTTGGTAATGCTTGTCACGTCGTTGAGCAATGACGACAGGCGGTAATCTTTAGGGAGAATTTCCAATTTTCCGCTTTCAATTTTTGAGAGATCTAAAATATCGTTGATTATGGATAGCAGATTTGCGCCTGCTCGCTTAATGGAGACAATCTCTTCTCGTATAACGTTGGACGTGCTTTTGCGCAGAGCCATCTCGGACATACCTATGATTGCGTTCATGGGAGTACGTATTTCGTGGCTCATCTTTGCGAGGAACGCAGTTTTTGCCTGATTGCTTTGCTCTGCCTGTTTTTTGGCAGCGATTAAATTTTCAGTCATCTCGTTGCGTTCGAGTTGTTGTTTCTTGTTTTTTCTGAATAGCATTATCAGCGTTATAAGCAGCAATGTGAGGACTGAGGAAAAAGCTGCGAGATAAGCAACGCCTACCTGCCACGGACGCTGCAACTCAGCCAGCTTCATCCGATAATCGTAAGTTTGATTTTCCCATTTTTGGGATATTTTTGCAACATCTATAAACCGTGATGCCTTATCGATTATGGAGCACAATACGGCTTCATCTTTGTTAAANCCCAANGTGGANTTATANGAAGCCTCAAATGTAAAATTGGCTTTATAACCTGTCAGCTCAAGGAAGTTTGTAAGCATCAGCAGCAGGTTTTGGCTTCCCATGACCATCTTAACTTCATCGCGGGTCAAAGCATCAAAGGTTGCAAAAACATTGTCATATTCGATGGCTTCTTTATGGTTGGGAAACCAGTTCCTGAACATTGCCGTATGAGCATATTTTTTTATCAATCCAACCTTGGTGTGCAAAATTTCATTCGCTTTGATATTTGGATAGCTGTTTTTTGAAATCAAAGCGTAATAATCCGGTATCGTTGTGAATTGCGGCCATAAAAAGANNCCTTCCCGTTCCGGTATGTGAATAATTTCTGTGAGAAACGCAGCATCTCCATCTTCTACCATTCTAAGCAATTCGGAAAAATTTTTCGTAGAATCATTGATTCGTTTAAAGGAAAGTCCCGTGAGCAGGTTTACTTCATTCAGCACATCGTGGGAAACGCCCTGCCATTCCTTATCATAAGTGTTGTAAAAACTGGCGGGATAATTATCAAATTCGGCTGCATACAATATGGAATCGTGTTCTTTTATGTATAAACGTTCTTCTTCCGTGAGCAGCGTAAACAGCTTGTGTTTTTGATATTCCATGTATCCCTGGTTGTATAGCGAGGTCAGATATTGCAGAGCCCCGGCATCCAGCGCTTTTTGGACAACGGAGATAACAGGTTTCAGTTCCAGCCTTTGCGTTGCCAGAGAAACGGGGAGGAATACCACGGGAAAGAAATTCGTTGCAATGATGTCTGTGTGAGCGTCAAAATCGGATTCTGCCATGCTGGAATTGAAAAAGGCATCTATTTCTCCTGAGCGAAGCTTATGGCAAGCTTCTTCGTTATTTTGAAGCAGCACCGTTTCATAGCTGCCTGGCTTAAGCCTGGATGTAACCTCATTTATGGAGCTGGTATGTTCTATGAATGCGTATCGCAACGGGCGCATGGATTCAATATACGCAACAGGCAGGGCATTTGCCATCCTGTATGAGCGAATCGTTTGCATGGCAACAGCAGTGGTCATAAAGTAAGTTTTAAGTCTTTCTTCCGTTGCGGGTATTTGGCCTGCGAAATCTGCGGAAGTGGCAAGAGTGGGCAAATAGTTGTTCCATGATGTGGCAAACTGGGGCTTAAATTCAATGCCTAACAGTTCGGTAAGCCATTGGCAAAACAGGACCGACCATCCTTTCATTTGACCTTTTTCATCACGGAATGCTTCGGTGCTTGGCAGTGCTATGTAGGCAAAGCTGTTGCGCCGCGCCCGCAAGCTTTCAATAGCTTCAATCTCCTGCGGCGTTATGTCTGGAATATCGCGATAAGAAGCGTAAGCGTACTTTAATGGTTCGTCGGGTTGTTTTCCGCTATCGGCGGTTTCTTTGCAACCGTAGAAAACCGGAACGAGCAATAATAATATTGCAGTGTATAACCACTTTTTCATAATCGAGATTAATTTAGAAAAAAGAAGATTACAACCTCTCCTTCCTCTTCTGGTCCGCATTGCGCACCAATGGAATTTCCAATAGAATCTTGTGCCTATTCTCTCGCTCCTGCTGAATTATGGCTTTCTGCTTCTGCTGCTTGTAATAGGTAACTTGCTGGTTATGGCGCAGTTTTATTTCTTTTTCAATGATAAATTCCATTCGCTTTAGATAATTGGTCATATTGCCGAGCGAATGCATAATCGCTACTATCGTTGCAAAAAGCAAGATAGAAAAAGTGCTGGCAAAAAGTATTGCCAGTCTTATTTCTGGCGTTGGAATACCTATCATATCGCTTCCCCGCATCTGGTTTTAGTCGTTTTGCTGTACTCTTCAGGATAAGAACCGTCAAAACACGCTCCGCAAAAATTTTCCGGCGCGCCTGTGCATTCTCGCATTCCTTCAACGCTCAAATGGCCAAGGCTCTCAACGCCCAGCATTTTCGCAATCTCTGCCGGAGCCAAAGTGTTCGCAGCCAATTCCGAAGGGCTAGGGAAATCCATTCCAAAATAGCATGGGAATCTAACGGGAGGGCTTGCAATGCGAATGTGAACTTCTTTTGCACCGGCTTCTCTCAGCATTTTGCAAATAATTTTCAAAGTCGTTCCTCGCACAATGGAATCATCAACCAAACATACCCTTTTGTCTTTCAGCACGCCGTTTATGGTGTTGAATTTCAGTTTTACCTTTTGCTCTCTAACGTTCTGAGAAGGATCTATAAAAGTTCTGCCAACATAATGATTTCTCAAAAGCCCTATTTCAAAGCGAATTCCGCTCGCTTGGGAATAACCCAGAGCGGCTGTTGTTGAGCTGTCCGGGCAAGGGATAACTATGTCTGCCTCAACCGGGCTCTCTTCTGCCAGCTTCTTTCCCATTTTGCGGCGAACCTTGTCTGCGCTCTGCTCGAAAATTTTGCTATCTGGCCGAGCAAAATAAACATACTCAAATATGCAAAACGCTTTTCTTCCCTTTTTAATCAAATGCTCGGATTCCATGCCATTTTTGGTTACGGACAAGAATTCTCCAGGCTGAATATCTCTAACATAATCCACGCCCAATAAATCAAATGCGCAAGACTCGCTTGCAAAAACCCAGGAATTGTTTCTCTTGCCAAAGCAAAGCGGGCGGAATCCCAATCCGTCTCTGACTACATACATGGAATCAATAGTTAAAAAGATTAAGCAGAAACTGCCTTTAAACTTTTGCACAGCGATGCGAATAGCATCTTTCAATGAATCGGCTTTGGTTCTGGAAATCTCGTGCAGAAGAACTTCCGAGTCCGAAGTGCTTTGGAAAATATGCCCATCGGCTTCCATCTCTGCGCGAAGAATGTGCGCATTTGTTACGTTGCCGTTGTGCGCTACCGCAAGAAAACCCCACTTGCAGGACACGAGCATCGGTTGCGCATTTGCAAGCGTACGAGAGCCTGTGGTGCTGTAGCGAACGTGCCCTATGGCGGCAAAGCAGTTATCGGCAATGCTTTCCAGCCTGCCTTCTTCCACAAGGTCTGAAACCAAACCCATACTTTTGGTGACTCGCACTTTTTCGCCATCGGTAGCGGCAATGCCTGCGCTTTCTTGACCTCTGTGCTGCAGAGAATAAAGCCCCGTGGCTAAATTCCTTACGATGTTCTCTCCATTGAAGATACCCATCACTCCGCATTCTTCGTGCAATTCATCAATCATATTTTCCTCTTTTTTCCAAATCCGTTTTCCGTGCCGTTCCACAGCCTGACCATATTAGCTTTATGTTTAACAATAACAAAAACCGATACCAGCCAAGACAGAATTAGAATGTAGATATCTAAATTATAAACAGGTAAAATATCCGAAACAAAGCCCAGCGTAGCCAGCGTAGCCAGCATAACGCANGCTCCAATGCTNGCAACGGAAACATATTTTGTTATAGCGAACAGAATGCCCCAGAACGCAAAGCAAGTNAGAGCGAGCGCAGGTTGCAGCGCAAGGAACACGCCGAGAGCGGTCAAAACGCCTTTCCCCCCTCTAAACCCGGCCAAACAGGTGAAACTATGCCCAAAAATCGCAAGCAAACCGGCTGCAATCGGCAACCATTCGTAAACTTGGGAATCGTTCAGCATTTTGGCGATAAAAACCGCAAAAAAACCTTTGGACAAATCAACCAGAATAACCGGAATTGCAGGTTTCCATCCCAGAACTCTGAATACATTTGTGAGTCCGGCGTTTTTGCTTCCATGTTCGCGAATATCTATGCCTTTGTAAATTTTCGCAACCCAAACTGCACTCGGGATGGAGCCTAGCATATAGGCTATGGGCAAAGCCAAAAGTGGAAACATGGGGGGAAATATAGAAATCGCGGTTCAAACATTTTCTAATTTAATGTAGTGTCTGAATATCGCCAAAATGTTATAAATGGAGAATGGGTTATAATATCCTCAGAGCGTGCCAAGCGGCCTGAAGACTATAATGCCACTGTCAAAACCAGAAGCACCCCGCCTGAGCATAGCTCTAATTGCCCTTTTTGCAAAGGCAACGAGCATATGTGCGACCCTAATACCTATGAGATAAAGGAGGGAAGCGATTGGAAAATGCGGGTGATACCCAATAAGTTTGCCGCAGTCAGCCGCCCNGCGGTTATTCCTTGTACATCATTGCCTAGAACTCGAGTTGCCGGCATACATCTGTCCGCTCAAGGATATGGTGCGGCAGAGGTTGTCATTGAAAGCCCAAAACACAATGCGAACTTGGCACTTATGGAAAAATCCGAAGTCTACGAAGTGATAAAGTCGTATAAGGAAAGATTCAATTCTTTATCGGAAGATCCAAATATCGCAATGGTAAATATATTCAAAAATTACGGAGTTTCTGCAGGAGCCTCCCTTGAGCACCCGCATTCTCAGATAATAGCCACGCACGTATTGGCTACCCATATATCCGATGAATTGTCTTATGCCCGCCGTGCATTCAACACTTTTGGCACTTGCATTTTTTGCGATTTGCTGAAAAAAGAGAGAGATGCAGGAGATAGAATAATAACCATAACCGAGCACTTTGCAGCTTTTTGCCCTTTTGCATCAAGGTCTCCTTACGAAGTGCGCATTTTCCCGTTAAAGCATTCCGCATTGTTCGGNACAATAAACGAAGAGCAGATGATGGATTTNGCNGGTATGCTGAAAATGATTTTGGCAAANATACGTAATCTGCTAAACGATCCTGATTATAATTATTATGTAAGAACTGTTCCAAATTCAGACGGCGATGTTCGTTTTTTCCATTGGCACATAGCCATAACCCCTCGTTTAACACGACCCGCCGGGTTTGAGCTTGGCACGAGGATTTACATCAACACAACGCCTCCTGAACAGGCGGCTACGGAGCTGAGAAATGAACCTTAAAATTGTTTTATTATCGGCAGTCGCTCTTTTGCTTTTTGCTTGTGGGAGCAGCAAAACAGTTCGCCAGGAGTCCGTAGAAGATGTATCGTTTCTTTATGCTGGCGATGCCGCTGGCATAAGCATGAAATCTCGCGGTGCGCTTAGGGTTCCGCAAGCAGCAAGTCTGGCTGATTATGCGATGGTTGGGGAAAGCTACCCGGAAGAGCGAATGGTGAATTATACCGGCAATATCAATCTTGAAAGCGCAACGCCGGAAGAAGTTATAGATACGGTTGTACAAAAAGCAGTTGCGAAAGGCGGCTCGGTTAACAATCGCAGAAACGGATATGTTTCACTGCAAATTCCCATAGCGGAGTTCAGAACTTTTTTCAACTACATTCTAA
>WQSA01000093.1 GCA_009788135.1 Candidatus Fibrimonadales bacterium | reverse complement strand
AAACTCGCTAAAATGAAGGAACAGGGAATAAACCCCTATCCATATAAATTTGCCATAACGCACCACTCAAACGACTTGAGAGACAAAGCCGAAGAACTCATGGCAAGCGGAGAAACAATCTCCTGGGCCGGGCGCATTGTGCGCTACAACCGCAAAGGAAAAATGTGCTTTATGCACCTGAAAGACGTCAACGGACGCTTTCAGGTATTGGCTGTTTCCAGCGAGATTGGCGAAGCGGAATACGAAGTTGTAAAAAGCATGGATATAGGCGACTGGATTGGCGCAAGCGGCATAATGATGAAAACGAACAGCGGCGAATATACGCTGCAGGCAAAAAAAATAGAGATAATATCAAAGGCAATTTATCCGCTGCCAATCCCAAAAGAAAAACGAGACGAAAACGGCAACGTAATTGTTTTCGACGAATTCAAAGACATAGAAACCCGCTACAGGGAACGCTATATAGACTTGACTCTGAACGACAACGTTCGCGAAGTCTTTCGCAAAAGAAATCGCATAATACAATCCATAAGGGAATACCTCGTTGAAAAGGAATTTTTGGAAGTTGAAACTCCAACGCTCCAAGCCATATACGGCGGCGCAAACGCACGCCCATTCGGAACGCACCACAACGCCGCAGACATGACGCTCTACCTGCGCATAGCGCCAGAGCTCTACCTCAAAAGATGCATAATCGGCGGCTTGGAAAAAGTATTCGAATTCACAAAAAACTTTCGCAACGAGGGCATGGACAGAAACCACAGCCCCGAATTCACATCGCTTGAATTTTACGAAGCGTTTAGCGACTACAACGATATGATGATCCACTTTGAAAACATTTGCGAGCGAGCTTGCATAGCTGCAAACGGAACAACCAAAATACAATATCAGGATAAGGAAATTGATTTCAAAGCTCCGTGGCCGCGTCTCACAGTTTACGAAGCCATTCAAAAATACGCCGGAATTTGCGTAGAGGAACTCTCCGACGAGCAACTGAAAAGCGAGCTGGAAAAAAGGCACATTGAAATGGAAGGCGCATGGTGCAGAGGCAGGGCAATTCTGGAAATTTTTGAAGAAAGCTGCGAGCATCAGCTAATACAGCCAACCATAATAAAAGATATGCCAAAAGAGAGCGCGCCGCTTTGCAAAGAGCACCGCTCCAACCCAGATTTGATCGAGCAGTTTGAACCATACATAAACGGATGGGAAATAGGCAATGCGTATAGCGAGCTAAACGATCCCATTTTGCAGCGGCAGCACCTTGAAGAACAGGTTGAGCGAGGCCGTGGAGGCGAAAACGAAACTCATCCCATGGACGAAGATTTTCTGCACGCAATAGAATGCGGAATGCCGCCTACGGGCGGCGTGGGCATTGGCATAGATCGTCTTGTTATGCTTTTGACAAATCAAGCTACCATAAGAGACGTACAGCTATTCCCACTCATGAAATGAACGATATTTATACGCTCCGAGCTCAGACGAATTAGTTTTGCGTTCTGGCAAAAATTCCGGCAAGCGCTTAGCCAAAGAAATTGGTCCATCAGGTTCAATGCCAACCTCGTGAAAAGTTTCCCAATTCGGATAAAACGATTGCAGGCATGTGATATATGCAAGGCCACCCAAATAGGTTTTGCTGTACACTTGGCCAATCCCTTTGCCATAACTCCTTGTTCCGAGAACAACCGTTTCCGGGCGGTTATATTTAACAGCGGCAACAAAACGCTCCGTGCAACTGGCAGACTCGCCATTTATATAAAAAGTCCAGTCTATGCTCGCTCCTATGCCCTCGCTTTTTACATAATCACTCGCAAAAGAGCGAACAGTATCTATCACATTGCCTCTTTTGCTGTCATAAAAATGCTCAATATCATAAATCAGCTCGCTATCAAACGGAACCAGCTCTGCTGCCATTGCAGTGCAGTGATTAATGCTGCCGCCACCATTATTGCGAAGGTCCATAATTGCCGTTTTTGCGCCTTTGATTTCTTGCAAAACGCTTTTGAACTCAGCGTAAGTTCCATTCGGATTATTTGCCCTCATTTTGTATGTAGTGACTGTTATATACGGAATTCCATCTAAAGAATCCAGAAATACGGAAGGCACTTGAACTTCCGCTTTTTTCATGGTAACTTCCGCTCCGCGCAAAACTTTAAAAGTTGTAGTAGTCTCAAACAGAGAATCCGAATTCAAATAAAAAGCGGCAGTTTTGTCTGTCAAGGAAACTTCATTTGCAAACAGAAGTTTATCATGTTTTTTCAAACCTGCAGAATTCGCAGGCGAAAATGGATAAACCTGCGAAACAACCAGAGTATCATTTATCAAAACTCTCTCAAACCCGAACGAATAATATCTCGGCGTATTTTCAATTTGGTCTTTTTTCTCTTCAGACTCTTTTGGAGGAGTATAATATGTATAATGATCATCCATGCTTTTATACATATCCCCAACTTCCATTCCCTCGTACTCGGCAAACTCCTTTATCCTCTCCGGCTTGTAAAAATAAGCTTTCAGCAGATGATAACTTTGATAAAGCTCGTGTCCCTCAGAAGACGGCACAATATCTCCGCAAGCTGCAAGCAACAGCGAAAAAAATATGGCTATGAAACGCATAAAAATAAAATAGAAATTTCTATTTTTAGAAAAAATGCAAATATCCGCAGTCAATTTTGTCTTGGGAGCTGCCTCTATAAAACAGGTGCCATGCGAAGGTATTCCGCAGCTTGCATTTCTGGGTCGCTCAAACGCGGGAAAATCCAGTTTGCTTAATATTCTCTTTGAAAAACAAATAGTGAAAACCAGCAACACTCCGGGCAAAACACGAGAGATAAATTTCTTCTTGGTAAATGATTCCTATTATTTTGTGGACTTGCCAGGCGTAGGTTATGCAAAAGTCGGCAGGTCTATACGAAACGACATGGCCAACCGCATTAAGAACTATGTTGAAAAAGCCCGCGACCTTAAAGGCATAGTTTATCTCTTGGATATAAGGCATGGCGGACATCAAATAGATTTCGAAACCATAAACGGCATAAAGTCCGCTGGAATTCCCCTGCTTTTGATAGCAAGCAAGTCAGACAAGCTAAATCAGTCAGAGCTGATAGCGGCAAAGAAAAAGATCAAGGAAAACTTTTGTCTGCAGGAATATCCGCTTACCATCAGTTCAAAAACCAGAAAGGGCTTGCCAGAGTTGTGGAAAGAAATAGACGTATTGCTAACTGGAGCCGAGAATGTATAAGCGCTCAATTCCAGGACACTATCTAAATAATTTCGGGCATTGGTTTTTGCAATCGCATATAGGGCAATTGTTTTCGCTTTTGTTTTTGGCCTTGCGTTCGCTTTTTTATGGAAAAGGAAACAGAAGAATAGATATTCATGAAATAATCTTGCATATATACAATGTAGGCATAAAATCAATGCCGCTCATACTCATAGTCGGAACTATTCTTGGAACGGTGCTGATAATAAATACTGCTGGCTTGGTGCCGAAAGTAGGTTTTGGAAATTTTTTTGGAAACTTGATGGTGATAGCCATCGTACGCGAGCTAGGGCCAATCTTAACCGCTTTTCTAATTGCCGGCCGCAGCGGAAGTTCGTTGACAACGCGCATAGCGAGCATGAAGGTGAATTCCGAAATAGACGCTTTGGAAACCCTTGGCGTTAGCCCTGTGCGATTTTTGATTATGCCTGCGCTTATAGGCGGGATAATAGCTATGCTCATCGCCAATGCATTTTTTTGCCTTTCCGCCATTGGCACCGGATTCATGGTAACAAAAGCAGCAACTTTTTTCCTTGAAGGAGTTTTCAAAATTCAACTGGAATGGAGTTCATATTTTCATTCGATTTTAATTGCGTTGAAGCCTTTTGACTTTGTGGTAGGTTTTTTAAAGCCAGTTATATTCGCATCTATAATAGTTACCAACGCTTGCTACTACGGAACTCGCATTCCCAACGACCAGCGCGCCGTGCCAATTGCAACTTCTCAATCCGTTGTAAGCTCGTTCATCTTCATTGTGGTAAGCGATTTGCTATTCCTGTTCTTCTACATTCTGGATTACATAAACAGCGTGAAGTCTGTTATTTAATTTCTATTTTTTATAGCGATGATAAAAGTTGCAATTCCCAATAAAGGCGTGCTTTCCGAGCCTGCTATCGATTTATTGAAAGCTTGCGGATACAAAGCGAGCAAATCTGCCAAAAGCCTTAGCTCAATAGACTTGGCTAATGGCATTGAATTCTACTTTCTGCGCCCAAACGATATTCCCATGTATGTTGGAAACGGCATTATAGATGCAGGCATAACAGGCCTTGATTTTTGCGCAGAGGCTCTGAGCCCTGCGATAAAAATACTGGACCTGCCTTTTGGCGCAAGCAGGCATTGCGTAGCCGTTCCCGAAAAAAGCAAATACCAAAAACTTGATGAACTCAAAGATTTGCGCATAGCCACAAGTTTCCCTGGCATAGTTCGCAGCTATTTCAAAAATCCAAGCATGGAACTTGTAACTCTGGAAGGCGCTGTTGAAATTTCCGTTGGGCTTGGCGTTGCAGATGCCGTTGTGGATGTTGTGGAAACGGGAACAACTCTAAAGCAAGCGGGTCTCCGAATTCTTGGCGAACCGCTGTTCTTGAGCAACGCCGCATTGTTTGCGCACCCAAACCGCCAGAATTGCTCCGAGGTTTGCTATCTTGTTCGCAGGCTGGAAGGCAAGCTGCTCGCCATGAGCTATAAAATGGTTGAATACGATGTTCCAGCAAACCTGCTTGAGCAAGCCTGTGCCATAACCCCAGGCCTGCAATCCCCAACCGTAGCGCCATTGCAAAACAAAGACTGGTATTCGGTTAAAGCGATGGTAAAAAGCGAAGAATCGAACTGCATTATGGACAAATTGCAAGATCTTGGTTGCAAAGGAATTTTACTGTTCAATATCGAAAGCGTGCGTCCTTAACGCTTGCACTGATAATAAAGACCGCCGGAGTGCGAAAGCAATTCAAATTCTTCGCTAACGCCTCTTAAAGTTTCCACAGCGCCCACCACCAAGAACCCTTTGGGTATAAGCATCCTGGCAAGCCTGCTATACAAGCCTTTTTTGAACTCATCGTTAAAATAGATAGCCACGTAGCGCATGAATATCAAATCGAAATGCGGTTCTAAAATAATGGGATTGTCTTGCAGGTTAAACTTTTGGAATTTAACCATGTCCCTAATCTCTTGATTTATGGTATAGCTGTTTGAGGAATCTTTGACAAAATATCTGTTCAGCTGCTCTGGCGTAACTCCCCTGCTCATGGCAACGGAATCGTATTTGCCAAGCCTCGCCTTTGTAAGGCAAGAATCGGAGATATCCGTGGCAGTAATTTTCACCATTTCCCTTTTGATTATGTTTTGCCCCATGCAGAAGTCTCGCACGGTCATAGCCAGACTGTAAGGCTCCTGCCCTGTACTGCTAGCTGCGCTCCAAATATTAATCTGAGTCTTTTGACCATCCTTGACTGCCTGGGTGAAGCTCGGCAGAATTTTCTCGCGCAGAATGGAATATGGATGCGAGTCCCTGAACCACAAGGTCTCGTTTGTGGTCATGGCATCCACAAGCTTGTCTTTTAAATCTCTGTGCTGACCGCTTTTCACAATATAATAGAACTCTGAGAAATCTTTGCATTTATAAGATTCTATAAGCGAAGAGAGTCTATTTTCGAGCAAATACGCTTTATCTTTATTCAGACAAATGCCGCACTGTTCTTCTATATAATCCCTGAGAAGTTGGAATTCAGTTGTTGTAATTTTCATACAAGATGGAAATTTAGAAAATAAAAAAGGGCGCAAATCTGCGCCCATGGAAAATCAGCAAATAGTCTTATTCGGTGAAATTAAACGGAATGGTAGGCGTGGTATTGCCGCTTTTAATGGCTTTCCACTTCCAAGTAGCTACCATGTTTTTAACGGCAGTGTCAAAGTCGCCATAGCCTGTAGTGCTAGATACTATGGATATGCTAACAATGTCTCCACCCGGAGCTATGGTAAATTTGAGAGTAACCTTGCCGCTAAAGCCCGGTTTCAGCTTCAAATACTTGTTGTATATGTTGCGCAAGCCTGGCATGCGAGCATTTACAACAGCCATAATTTCCGCTTTGGAACGAGAACCATCGCCAGAACCCATATCGATGTCTCTTGCGCTGGGAGCCTTTAGACCGCCTCTGGCTTTTGTGCCAATGCCGCCTGCGCTGCCACCCATCAAACCGCCGAGCATATCGCCGATACCGCCTGAACCGCCTTCTGCGTAGCCATCGTTGAAGCCGCCTGTGGCAGAGCCGCGACGGCCGCCAAGTTCGGTTTTGCCGCTGGTTTGCAAACCGCCAACCTTGCTGAGAACCTTATCGAGATCTTTTGCAAAGTTTTTGTCTTTCATAAGGTTGTAAGCGCTGAAGTTGGACTTTGAAGTTTTAGCGGTAAGCATTTTCAACACGCCGCGGCTTTGCGGAGCATTGGGCTGACCTTTACCACGAGGCTTTCCGCCTGCGCCCTGTTTTTTGCGGGGCTTTTCAGACTTCTTTTCCTCTTTCTTCTTGTCCTCTTTCTTCTCGTCAATCTTCATGGAAGCAGACAAGTCTTCGGATTCTATGTTTTCAAACAGAATTTCATCGACTGTCACTTCGTACATAGCGGCGAAAAGACCTAGAACCACAGCCAGAATCATAAATGACCCTGAGATGCCAGCAGTGCGTTTATCGCTTTCTGGCATCATAGCTGCTATAAATGGATCCAGCTCTTTTTTGTTAAGTTTTTTCTCAGCCATTGTTATTCCTCCGCATTTAGCATGTTAACAGCAAACGCAACATTGGTAAAACCAGATATGCCGCAAGTAGCCATAACCTTAAACATAACATCATAACTCATGTTTTTATCCAACTGCACAATTACGTTTCCGCCGCCTTCATCAGGCTCGCCTCTTGCAAGCTTGGCCTGCTTTTCAGCTTCGCGTTTTTCGCTAAGCACGGCATCCAGAGCCGCAACCATGAGTGAATCCTGTTCGGAAACAATGCTTGTCTGCACAATTTGCTGACCGTCAACCAGAACCCAGNTTTGATCCACAACTATGCCCAAAGAAACTTCCTTNGGCACTTTCATGGATGTGGAATTGGGCANNACCANGTTTTCCGCAGCAGTTACAAGCTGGCCTTCGGTATCAATCTGTTTGATAAGGAACACCAACACTATGGTCATAACGTCCATCATGGAGTTCAAGTTCAACGANCTGGCACCNGNGCCAAAACCTCTACTNTTACGCATTTTTAGCCTCCCGCCAATTTNGCAAGGTTAATTTTAAAGAATCCTGCATCGCGAGCTCTGTCCATAACACTAATTATTTTGTCAAAAGCCGTGTCGTCATCGGCAAGAACAATTATGTTATCAGCATCAGGGCTATCTATAAAGCGGTTGTGAATCATGATGAGCGTTTTTGCAAGCTCGTCATAAGCACTGCGCGGCCTCAAAGAGATTGCAGGCTTTCCTTCGCTGTTGCACATATCTTCTACACCTGGAGCTGTTTGCCCGCAAGCAAGCTTTCTAGCAGAGCTTTCCGCCAGAGTTGCAACGACTGCACCAGTTCTGATTTCTCCCAGCGATGTGATAAACTCATTGTTGCCATCCAAATAAGCGCTGTCGCTTTTGCTATAGACAGACATCTGTATTTTGCCAGGGTCCTCTTCGCTTTCCTTGAGCAAAGTCCAAAGATGTATGGTCTCTATGGAATATTTGTACTTGTCGGCATCGAGCACTGTTCCATTCTGGCATTTTGGCGGACTGCTTTCGCTTATCGTGCCTGGGTCATAAGTGATTGTGTCATTATCAATTTTGCAACGAAATGTCCACATCTCCTTAAAGAACACCTTGGGCAGAGAACCACCGCGCGCCCAGATTTCAACATAGTCTTTGGTAAGAGCTACTGTCAAATTCAAAGCGTTGTCATCTGGAGGAGGAGGTTCTGAATCCATCACTATATCTGACCTTTCCGGCAAATTAACTTCCACAATGGCGATCTTTCCGAGAGCCACCATGGATATCAAAGTCGGAATAAGAATAGTCATCAGACTCATGACGGGGAGAACATTTATCTCCATATCTTTTTGAGCTTTTTTCAACTGCGCCATAAGCAAACTCCTAAGTTAATTTTGTTTTGCAAATCAAGCTTCGGATGCAAGGTGATGTATCATTGTTAAGCCTTTCTCTTCCATTTCTTGAATAACGCGCTCGGAGAGCAACAACAAGAAACCTTGAACTCCCATGATAGGAATAGCGCCAAGCAGAGCCACAAGCGTTGTACCCATAGCTACCGAGATACCGTTAGCCATAGCAGCTGGACGTTCTGCCGCAGGTTTGTTTGCCACAGCATCAAAGGTTATTATCAGACCGAAGATCGTTCCCATAAGGCCAGTAAGCGTTAGAACGTTAGCAAAGGTACCTAGCAGTGCAAGGTAGCGGTTAACGCGCGGTGCTTCCATTAAGAATGCGGAATCAGATGCGGCTATCATGCCTTCTTTTCCTTTGCTGCGATTTGATACTATAGCTTTCATAACGGTTGCAACCGGATATTTTGAATTTTCAAGACAGCAATTTATAGCTTCCTCGTACTTTTTATCTTTAATGCTCATGGCGAATTTTGCTAAAAACAAATCGCGCCCTTTTGAGCTTTTTACGAGAATATAGTGAAAGCGCTCTATGCAGATACCGACACCGGCCATGCC